>PWKX01000092.1 GCA_003559585.1 Mollicutes bacterium
CATTAAGCCAAACAGAGATTAAGAGTGCAATGATAACTGAGACTGGCACGGAAACAAACGTAATCAGCATCGTATTAACCATTGCCATTCTAAAGTTATGATCACCGACAACATAGCGGAAATTCGCGGTTAAGGTGAATCCATCATATTGACCGGTTTGATAGTTATAGTTATCAACAAATACTAAGAAAATAGCGTTGAAAATCGGGAAGAAAATAAAGATTCCTAATAAGATTAGAGCGGGAAGCAAGTAAAACCAGGCTTTGACATTACTTTGATCTTCTAACATCTAAAGGACTTCTCCGGTTTCTTTATCAAAGATATGCATCTTGTGTGGTTTTACATTAAACTTAACGGTATCGCCTGGTTCAACACCGTAGTCTGCATCAACAATTGCTCTAAATGTTTTGCTTTCATCATTAGGATGAGGAATGATAAGTGTTGTATCGCGTCCGATGGTTTCAACAAACTCAACGTCAGCTTGGAAACTTGAACGTTCAACCATTTTAAAACCTTCAGGACGAATACCGATGGTAACTTCACGATCTTTTCCTTCAAATTTCATAATGTTGGCTTCCCCAATCATCAAACGACCATTCTCAATTCTACCATCAAAAATATTAATTGGTGGCGTTCCGAGGAACTTAGCAACGAATAAGTTATTTGGTTTATTATAAACCACTTGAGGTGCACCAATTTGTTGCGTTACACCTTCACGCATAACAACAATTTCATCAGAAATACTCATGGCCTCTTCTTGGTCATGGGTAACGAATATAGTCGTAATACCAGTTTCTCTTTGAATACGTTTGATTTCTTCTCTTGTTTGAAGTCTTAAACGTGCATCTAAGTTAGAAAGCGGTTCATCTAATAATAATACGCGCGGCGATTTAACAAGTGCACGGGCAATCGCAACACGTTGTTGTTGACCACCAGAAAGTTGTTTTGGTTTACGGTTCATTAAATGACCAATACCAACTAAATCAGCGATTTCTTGAGCTTTTTCTAAAGCTTCTTCGCGGTCCATTTTAACATTTTCAAGTGGAAATAAAATGTTTTGACGAACCGTCATATGTGGATATAATGCATAGTTTTGGAAAACCAATCCAATACCACGCTCTTCTGGAGGAACAGGGGTAACATTTTCTTCTCCAAAATAAATTTCACCTGAAGTCGGTCTTAACAATCCCGAAATCATATAAAGCGTGGTTGATTTTCCACAACCAGACGGGCCTAATAGACCAGTCAACTGCCCAGATGGTATCTTGATATCTAAGTTATCAACCGCAACAGTTTCTTCTTCCTTTTTCGATTGGAAGACTTTGGTTAGATTTTTTAAGGTAATTTCCATAATTATTCTCTCCTACATCATTTAGTTGTTGAATTTCAACAGTACAGTATACATCAAAATAAAAGCGTTTTCTACCCCTAAAATTAATAAGGGTGGTTTTTCATTGATTTACAATCATAGCATGAAAACATTGATGCTTTCTTATCCACCAAAAACACCTTGTTGATATAAAATACCAATGGCAATGATAACAGCCAACACAATGATGATTTTAGTTAGTTTTTTCACAAGTGAAATAACACCTAAAATCCCAATAACCACAGCAAGAATCATTGCGCCAAACAAAGCAAGGTAAGGCAAGTCCATCGCATAGTTATAACCAGATTCAACAAACGATCTTAATGGGATTAAATCACTTAAAAAATCAACAATTGAATCAACAATATCTCGTACCGTTGACATAACCAATAATGGCATTAACATGAATCGAAACATCAATATCACACCCTTTTTCTTTAGATTTCAATACATTAAAACTTTTTGCGTCCTTCTAATGCTTTATTCAATGTAATTTCATCAGCATAACTAATATTACCACCCGCCGGCATACCATATGCAATACGTGTCACTAAAATATCTGTTTTAAGCAACAACCTTTGTATATATAAAGCCGTTGTTTCCCCTTCATCACTGAGGTTGGTGGCTAAAATCACTTCTTCATGCTGTTCGTTTTTCAATCGATTTAATAATGGTTTAATGCCAATGTCATCTGGTCCAATTCCGTTAGATGGTGAAATAACACCATTTAAAACATGATAAACCCCAGTGTAAGTTTTGGTTTTTTCAATGACAATAACATCCTTACTCTCTTCAACCACCAATATTTTCGATTGATCGCGCTGTGAATCTTTACAAATATCGCAACGGTCTTGATCAGTAAGATGACCACATAGCTCACATGGTTTTATTTCTTCTTTAATGCGTCTAAGCGTCTCTTGAAACGCATCATAATCCTTCTCTTCAAAGGCACTAATGGTATGTAGAGCATAGCGTTCTGCTGTTTTTCTACCAACGCCAGGATAACGCATAAATTGTTCAATTAACAGCTGTATGGCTTCTGGATATTCCATCATGACGCCGTTTAAAACATGCCTGGCATGCCTTGAGTGAATTTACCCATCGTTGCCTGTGTTTCATCTTCTATTTTTTTCATACAATCATTCACAGCAGCGACGATTGTATCTTGAAGCATATCCATATCCTCTGGTAAATCAAATGCTTCTTGATTAATGTTGATGCTTTGCATTTCTTTAGCACCATTAAATTCAACCTCAACTGTTTTACCGCCTGCTTGACCATAAAAAATTGAAGCCTCAAGTTCTTTTTGAGCTTGCTGCATCTCTTTTTGCATTTGTTGCAGTTTTTTCATCATACCTTGATTCATGATGTCTCTCCTTTCTTGACTTTAACAATATCACCAAATAAATCTTGTGCTTTTTTTACAGACTGATTATCCAAATCGTCATACGACTCATCACTGTCTGGTATTTCGATTAAACGTGAATGTTCAATTGGGGTTAGTTTAATCTTATCATTTGGCTCTTTTCGTTTTCTATGTTTTTCAACAAATTCTGTTTGGATTTTTGCCCAAACATCTTCTGGTAATGCTAAAAACATCATTTTACGCTCGAAGAAACGTTCTAAAACCGACAACAATTGTGATTTTATTTGTGGTTTCATTAAGCGGTTACAAATGGTTGGCGTTTCATATTCAACAATAATCATGGTTCCATTGGTCGCAACCAATTTTCCATCTGTAATCATTTTAGCATATTTTAGCTCTGATGCATCGACAAACCTTTCAATGTCATACCATTTCTTGACCATATCTATTCTCGCGCCACGGTCTCCGGTATTTAAAACGTCTTCAACGTACTGAATATCAAAGGTTTTATACGATTTTTGCGAGTATTTATTATATAGCTTTTGATAGGCATTTAGCACTTCGTTTTCTAAAGATTCTGGTTTCACCGAATCATCTTGACCCTCCGATGCATCGGATGCACTATCTTCACTTGTTAACGCAGTGTCTTTGCTTGTTTGTTCAGTAGACTTTGATTTAGCTTCATAATCATCAAAGGCTTGATCAGCTGGTGTCTTTTCTTTAGGTTGTGCTTCTTGTTTTGCCACGCCCTCTTCAGATAAGGTTAATATATCGTTTTCCAATGCGTGTAGCTTGGCACTTAAGTCATCGACTGTTTGATGCAAATCATCGATGTCTTCTTGGTACTTTACGCTAGATTGAATCTCTTGGTCAGACATCTTTATCAGTGCCAGTTCAACATATAATTTGCCTTTTTGAGCATAGCGCATGGTTTGCCTAATATCGTTTAAAATATCCATATATTTAAATAATTTAGCATTGGATAGTTTTTCAACCAACGAAATAAACCGTTCCTGTTTAAAAATTGCTTTGTCATCATCAATGTTTTTGATACTTTTAAGCAATAAGGCATCACGGTAAAAACCAATTAAGTCCGTCATAATGTTTTGACTTTCTTTGCCTTCATCACTCAGCTTTTCAACACTCGCTAAGGCTTTAACCACATCTTGTTGGAAAACAGCCTCCGCAATGTCTAATAAGCTGTCTTGACTTAAAGACCCTCTAATCGCATGAATATCATCGACATTGATTTCATCTTCAGTATAAGAAACAACCTGATCAAGTAGACTCACCGCATCACGCATACCACCCTCAGCGCTATCGCAAATCAATTTAATCGCATCTTCGTTGATGGCAATGCCTTCTGCATCAATGATATGGTTTAAATGATCAATCATTGATTTTTTATCAACACCACGAAAATCAAAACGTTGACATCTTGAATGAATCGTTGATGGCACTTTATGTGGTTCGGTGGTTGCCAATATAAAAATCACATGTTTCGGTGGTTCTTCTAACGTTTTAAGCAAAGCGTTAAAAGCACCGGTAGAAAGCATGTGCACCTCATCAATGATGTAAACTTTGTAGTTTCCTATCCCTGGTAAATATTTAACTTTATCTCTAATCTCTCTGATTTCATCTACACCGTTGTTTGATGCCGCATCAATTTCGATAACATCATTCATGGCATTTTTATTAATAGCTTCACAAACCGAGCATGTATTGCAGGGATTACTCGTAGGTGCGTGTTCACAGTTCACAGCTTTAGCTATGATTTTTGCAACACTGGTTTTCCCAGTTCCTCGAGGCCCACTGAATAAATACGCATGTGACAATTTATTGTTCACAAGCGCGTTTTTAAAGGTTTTTGTGATGTGTGATTGACCGGCAACTTCATCAAAATCTTTCGGTCTATAAGTGCGATATAATGCTTGATAAGCCATAGAAGCAACCTCCGTTATGCTTGTTCATTATCTTCAGTTTGCGTCTTTTTCTCCTCGATGAGTTCTTTTGTAGACTCAATCACAACCAAAGAAGCATCACGTTCAAATTCATTCTCATCGAAACGCTTTGATAAGATATCAAAGTTCAACGTGTCGCTTTCACCGTTTTGATACACCTGATAGGTATCTTGATAAAAGGTTTGAAATTTCTCGCTTGCACGCAATTTCTCAAACATATCTTTATCATATTCTAGTGTCGTTCTAACAGCATCTGATGTTTTAATCAAAAACTCGGTTTCTTCTGATTGTTTTTCACTGCCACGATTCATAACACGGCCAATTCTCGAGTAAAAAAAGATTAAAATAACGAGCAAAAATGGCAAATAAGCCAGTGCTCTAACCGTATCAATAAAACGGTCCATTGGCCAACCAAATAATACTGAGGTGACACCACCAAACAATACAACGGCCACACCGCTTAAAAATACTTTAACATAGTAAATTGGTCCTGATCTTGCTTTTCTTCGATTCATACTTTATCACCCGTTAACATTATACAATAAAAGTATGATTTATGATATAATAATTTCGGGTGATAACCATGAAAAAAGATACAATAGCCGCCATTTCAACTGCTTTAGGTCAAGGCGCAATTTCTATCGTCCGCATGAGTGGGGACGATGTTTTTTCTATCATTAAAAAAATCTATAAAACAAAGGATTTATCCGCCGTGCCTTCACACACCATTCATTACGGTAAAATCACCGATGGGTCCACAACCATTGATGAGGTTTTAATTAGTGTGTTTAGATCACCAAAAACCTTTACCACAGAAGACATGATTGAAATCAACTGTCATGGTGGTCCTTTTGTTGCGAATAAAATACTATCCTTATTGTTAACACACGGGGCGCGACTTGCTGAAAACGGCGAGTTCACTGAACGTGCTTTCATGCATGGTCGCATCGATTTAACGCAGGCTGAAAGCGTGATGGACATCATTGAAGCCAGGAGCGATAACGCTTTACATTTAGCCAATAAAGGTTTAGACGGTAAGATTTATGAACTTATCACATCATTGAGAGACACGCTGTTAAACATCATCGCTAACATTGAGGTCAATATTGATTATCCTGAGTATGATGATGTAGAAACCTTAACCGACACCATCTTAAAACCGCGCATCGAATCGCTGCTCAGCGATATCTCTGCGATTTTACATCAAGCAAACGTGGGGAAAGTCATTAAAGAAGGCGTTAAAACCGCTATAATCGGTCGTCCAAATGTTGGAAAATCTAGTCTTTTAAATGCTTTATTAAAAGAAGATAAAGCGATTGTGACAGAAATTCAAGGCACCACTAGAGATACCGTAGAAGGTGAAATCAACATTGGGGGATTAATCTTAAAATTAATCGATACCGCTGGCATACGCGATTCTGAAGATCTAATTGAAAAAATCGGGATTGATAAAGCCAAGCAACTCATCGAAGAAGCAGAACTCATTCTTTATGTCATCAACAACAACGAACCCTTACAAGATGAGGATCAAAAACTACTTGCTTTAACAGAACACAAAAAACGCATTGTAATCATCAATAAAATAGATTTGCAAGGTAAACTAAATCAACGTTTTGAAAATAGTGTTCAGTTAAGCGCACTAAAAAAGACCAACATTGAAGCCCTTGAGAACAAGATTGAAGATATGTTCTTAAAAGGAGATATCAACATTGATCAAAATACTTATCTTTCAAATGCTAGACACATTGCGCTGATGAGACAAGTCAAACAACATTTAGAAGATGCCAAACAAAGCGCCATCGATTCACAACCAGTTGACATCATTGAAATTGATTTGAAAACCGCATGGGAACTTCTCGGAGAAATCATCGGTATCAGTGAACAACACACTTTAATTGATGAGCTGTTTTCAAAATTTTGTTTGGGTAAATAATTCAATCCTCAAACGTATATGTTTTTCCGTCTTTAACCCAACCAAACACGTGATCCAAATTTACATTACGCCCAGCATTGAAAATCGCTTTGTCAATGTCTGGGTTTTTTTCTTTTAAAGTGGCAATTAATGTTTTAATTTCTTGACGTTTAGAAGCGGTTTGTCCTGCACTTACAGCACATGCGCAATCAAGTGCATGTAAGTTTTGTCGTTTCATAAAGCGCTCAATATCCTGCTCTTTAATGAGCGTCATCGGTCTGATCAAAGACATCCCTTTAAAATGATCGGCGTTTAGTTTTGGTTTCATCGTTTTAAACGCGCCTGCATAAAACATATTCAACAAAGTGGTTTCAATAACGTCGTTAAAATGATGTCCAAGCGCCAACTTATTACACCCATGTTTTTCAGCTAAACCATATAAAATGCCGCGTCTAATACGCGCACACAAGTAGCAAGGATAATCGGGTGCTTCTTGTTCGATGACTTCAAACAAGGGTTTATCTATGATTTCAACATCTAAATTAAGTGTTTTGAAATTTTCTTCCATTTGTGCTCTTTTAAAAGGATGATAGCCAGGGTCCATTGCCAATAACTTAATCTCAAAATTAACCAACGGATGATGGGTTAGTTCCTTAAGCATCAACGCCATAATCAAAGAATCTTTACCGCCACTTAACGCCACAGCAATTTTATCGTTTTCTTCAATTAGATGATACGTTTTAATGGCTTTAATGAACGGGGTCCATAATGTTCTTCGGTGGGTTTTAATAAAATCTTTCTGCGCTTTTTGTTCATTTGTTTTCATACGGTCACCTCAATCACGTCATACTATACCCAAGTCACACCAATATAACAAGGGTAATTAAAATAATTTATTATAATTCGTTTGTTAAATGTTGAACTTCGTTGTATAATGAATGTATCATAAATATTGGAGGTGGTTATGTGGCATTTGATTGGGTATCGCGAAAGCCTTCTGAAGGCATCGCAACGTTATACGAGTCAAACATCACATTAAACAAAAGTGCCAGTACACATTTTGAACGTGCCTATAGTGTGTTGCTTGGCCTTGATAAAACACAAAGAAAAATCGCCATTAAACCCATAAGTAAGCAGGAATTTGAACGTGGCGCGATTCCTAAGGAAAAACGTCATAAGATTACCGTTCGCCCTTCTTATGCACGTGTTTGTAACAAAAAATTCATTCAAGAAGCCATTGAATTGGCTGATATCAATCTACATGACAACAACGCACTCAAATTCAAAACTGTATGGAGTGCCGAAGACAAAGCACTTATTATTGATCTGAATGACGTGAGGGGGGAACTAAAATGACCTTAGATTGGAATGCGTTTTTCATATTATTATGGTTCATCATTATTATTGTTGCTGCGTTTATTGAAGCGAGTACAATGGACTTAACCAGTGTTTGGTTTTCCATCGGTGCTGTGATCAGTTTTATTCTAGCCATATCTGGTGCGCATATCGCTGTTCAAATCGTCGTCTTTTTCGTGTCATCAATCATATTACTCTTAAGTGTCAGACCACTCGCTAAACGCTACTTTAGAACAAATATTATTGGTACTAATGCCGACCGATTAATCGGTAAAATAGCCGTATGCACTCAAGCGATTGAAGTTGAAGGGCGCGGAGAAGTGAAAGTAGAAGGCAAGTATTGGACAGCAATTCTATCTGGTAGTGAACCCGCTGAAGTCGATGACAGAGTTGAAATTCTTGCCATTGAAGGGAATAAGTTGATCGTGGTGAAAGTATGACAGCAGGACCATTTAAACGTTTCGCAAGTTTCACAATCGATTTCATTTTAATCATTTCCTTTGTGTTTACGATGTGGCGTATATTTGGCGCTGGGACATTCGAACGATTACTGGATTATGATCAAGATGAAGGGCTTTACTACTACACAGTTTTTGCATTTCATTACATTGGATTCACAGTGGTTAACTACATTTATCAAGGCATCACGGGTGGACAAACCCTTGGACGTCGGTTTTTATATCTTCGTTTAAGTGGTCGTATCAATTGGTGGTCTTTGTTTATGCGCGAAGTGATTTGGAAATCCTATTTATGGATTTTTGCCATCACATTTATCGACATTGATTGGTTCGGATTTGCGCTTATCTTATATATGGCGGTTTGGATGGTTGATTTTGTACTCATCGCATTCTCAAGAGATAGACGCACCATACGCGATAAAGTCACCCACACAAAAGTCATTCTTGATGAAGTTGTTTACCCATTTTAAAAAATAAAAATATATACCCTTTAAAGGAGGCCGTAACATGTTTACACCTGTATTGTTAGTATCTGTACCACTTATATTAGGTATCATTGTGATTGTGGCATTACTTGTCTATCTAGCCACACGCTTTACCATCGTCACCCAAGCCAACCGTTTTATTGTTGAGAGACTTGGTGGTTATTACGCGACATGGGATGTAGGAATTCACTTCCTAGTACCTTTCATCGACCGCGTTAAACTTAAAGTATCTATTAAAGAACAAGTGGTTGACTTTGACCCGCAACCCGTGATTACCAAAGACAACGTCACCATGCAAATTGATACCGTTGTTTTCTTCCAAATTACCGATCCTAAACTTTATACTTACGGGGTCAACTATCCCATTAAAGCGATTGAAAACATCACATCAACCACCCTGCGTAACATCATTGGTGATTTAGAACTTGATGATTCTTTAACCTCTCGTGATTATATCAATGAAAAAATGCGTACCGTGCTTGATGATGCAACTGACCCGTGGGGTATCAAAATTAATCGTGTGGAAGTTAAAAATATCATTCCACCAAAAGATATCCGTGAAGCGATGGAAAAACAAATGCGTGCTGAACGTGAAAAACGTCAATCTATCTTGATTGCTGAGGGTAACAAACGTTCAAGCATCTTAACAGCTGAAGGTGAAAAAGAAGCCCGTATCTTACGTGCCGACGGTGAAAAACAAACCCGTATTCTTGAAGCTGAAGGTCAAGCAGAAGCCATCCTTAAAGTTCAAAAAGCAACCTCTAAAGGTATTGAGCTTATTAAAGCCGCTGGTGCTGATGAAGCATTCTTACGTCTTGAAGCTTACAAAGCCATGGAGAAAGTTGCCGATGGTCAATCAACCAAACTTATCATTCCTTCTGATATGCAAGGTATGGTCGGTCTTGCCTCTACATTGGCTGAAGCATTCAAGTCTGAAGCGTCTGTTCCAGAAGATGCCAAGAAACAACTTGAACAAAAAGCCAAAAAGTAAAGAAAAAGAAGCAGGCCAAATGGTCTGCTTCTTTTTTTTTAAAAGTCACAATGTTTTGGGGTTCTTGGAAACGGAATCACATCACGAATGTTTTCAACACCCGTTAAATACATCAACATTCTCGCAAAACCCAATCCATAACCAGCATGTGGTGTTGAACCGTATTTTCTTAAGTCTTTATACCACCATAAATCTGTATCATCAACGTTCATCTCCTGCATGCGCTTTTCTAAAACATCTAACCGTTCTTCACGCTGTGAGCCACCGATTAATTCCCCTGCACCAGGGACAAGTAAATCCATGGCCGCAACGGTTTGTTTATCATCGTTTAACCGCATGTAGAAGGCTTTGATATCTTTTGGCCAATCTCGCACAAAAACAGGACCATTAAAGTGCTTGATTAAATATTTTTCATGTTCTTTAGCTAAATCTTTAGTATGTGATGGTTCATTTTCAAAGGTTTGATTACTGTTTAGTAAGATCTCAATGGCTTCTTTATGCGTGATGCGATCAAACGATTTATCTAATACCTTTTCCAACCGTTTAATCAAACCCTTTTCTACAAATTTATCTAAAAACGTCATCTCTTCTGGAGCGCGTTTTAAGATTTCACGAATGATATACTTTACCATTGATTCAGCCATATCCATATCATCGTTAAGATCGGCGAAAGCCATTTCTGGTTCAACCATCCACAATTCACTTACGTGCGTTAAAGTGTTGGATTGTTCGGCTCTAAAGGTTGGGCCGAATGTATAAACATCTTTAAACGATTGTGCAAAAATTTCAGCTTGAAGTTGCCCTGATACAGTTAAGCCTGCTTTTTTACCAAAGAAATCCTTCGTGTAGTTCACTTGTTTGTTTTCTTTAGGAACATCATTTAAATCAAGGGTTGTCACTTGAAACATTTGCCCAGCACCCTCAGCGTCTGAGGTGGTAATTAGTGGTGTGGTGACATGAACAAAATCTCTACTTTGGAAAAATTCATGAATGATCGCTGTCAACAAGCTTCTAAGTCTAAAAACAGCCGTAAATAGGTTTGTTCTTGGTCTTAAGTGCGCGTTCGTTCTTAAAAACTCTCTTGAATGACGCTTAGGTTGAATCGGATAATCTTCATGCGAATCACCAACAAGTTCAACCACGCTGGCTTTTATTTCAAATGGTTGTGGTCGCTTCGGTGTTAACACGATTGAACCGACGACCTTAATCGCCGCACCCACTCTTAATTTTTGAATGTCTTTAAAATTTTCTAAAATATCATCATAAACTACTTGAATTGTCTCAAAAAAAGTGCCATCATTTAGGTTGATAAAACCAAAAGCTTTTTGTGCACGGTTATTACGCACCCACCCCATAAGTGTGATGGATTTATCTTGATAATCTTGATATTGATGATATAAATGTCGTACTGATGTTTTCATCAAAACCCTCCTTTTCATATAAAAAAAACATCCTTAAAACAATGTTAAGGACGAATGATTTCCGCGGTACCACCTTAATTCAATCAAGCACTCTTTAGCTTTAACGCAGCCAAACGGATGGGTCTACTATATTCTTCCATCTCTCCTGGTGTTTGATACATGGCTTCATCCCCTGACTCGCACCAACTCAGGGTCGCTTAGATAAAGGATTCATGCATCTGTCCAATCAACGATTTAACTATCAACGTCATTTTATAGTAAACCCATGATTTTGTCAATCATTTAGGAGGCAACTGTATGCTTAGCTTACACAACGTGACCAAAACGTATCAAAACGGCCATGAAACGCTTCATGCGCTCAATCAAGTTTCTTTATCGTTTAAACCTGGAGATGTCGCTTTTTTACTTGGGGCTAGTGGGTCAGGTAAAAGCACATTATTAAATATATTATCTGGTTTAGACACACCCACAGAAGGTAAGATTAGTATTGATGGCATCGATACCAAAAACTTCAGCAAAAAACAATGGGCGATATACCGCAACCACTACATTGGCTTCATCTTCCAAGAGTATAATCTCATTGAGCATTTAACAGCCCTAGAAAATGTGGCTTTACCCTTGATTTTTCAAGGCGTTTCACAAAAAGAAGCACAAGAGCGAGCTCGAATAGAACTTGAAAAAATCGGACTTGCCAAACACATCGATAAAAAACCACTTAGTTTATCTGGTGGTCAGCAACAGCGCGTTGCCATCGCCCGTGCTTTTGTGACAAACCCAAAGGTGATCATGGCTGATGAACCAACTGGCGCGCTTGATATAGAATTAGGAAAAAAAGTGATTGAGTACTTAATTGAAAACGCCAAAGATAAAGTGGTCATCGTTGTTACACATGATGAGGATTTGTCTAATGCCTATGCCAACCGCGTGGTAAACATTGCGGATGGACATATTGTTGAAGATTCAAATCAAACGCCATTAAATGTTATTAAAGAGGGGCGTATGGATTTAGTAGAACCAAAAATGCGACTTAGTTTATTGTTTAAATTCGCTAAAAATAACATCGCTTCTAGAATGTTTAGAAACATCCTAACCTCAGCAATTGTTTCGATTGGTTTTATTGCTATTTTGTTACTAACTTTTATGATCGGGGGTATCAGTGGTTCCATCACAGACACACTTGCCATGATCATTCCGCCCGATGAATACCATATCCACCATCTTGAAGACACCAATATCACCCATGCCCATTATGACCGCATTCGTGATTATGATGGCATTGAAACATTACGATACAATATCTCGGCCTCTTTGGATTCAGAAGCCAGACAAAACCGACACACCTTTATTTATGAACCAATGCCCTTAGATCAAATCGCATTTGAACGAGATGGCGACTTTTACGGCGAGCTTCCTGAAAATGATGATGAAGTTGTCATCTCTTTAAGAACAGCCCTACAAATTAGAGATATGCAGTCAGTCGATGAAGATTCTTATGAATACTTGTTCAACCTTGTTGATGGGCTCACCATCGATATCATGCACGATCAAAACCGCATCGAGACTGTGACCATTGTCGGCATGGCTGCTGATAATATGTTTGCATCTCCGATGGTTTATATGTTGTATGACGCCTTATTAGATGTGGTTGAAACCACCGATCCCAGTGGTGAACACACCGCGTCACTTGTCGCCACTTTAAACATCCGAAGTGAATCAGAAATCCAAACGCTAACCCAAACATTGTATGATGAAGAAGACTTGATTATGCGCAACGTATTCGGTGAGATGACCGGTCAAATCGAATCGGTGATGAACAACGCCTTAAGATGGTTTATCGGTGTTGCATTAATCACACTCATCGTATCTGGGATTTTAATCGGTCTTGTCCTTTATACCTCTGTTTTAGAACGTATAAGAGAAATTGGTATTTTAACCGCACTTGGTGCCCGTTCTAAAAACATCCGAATGATTTTCCTATTAGAATCTGGTTTGAGTGGACTAATGAGTGCTTTGATTGCCATTGCAGCATCGATTGGCATTGCATCATTTTTAAACCGATTGTTTAATAGCTTTATTCAAACACCGCTAAATCTCATTACCGGTGGAAATATCAACTTTACGTTGTTATCACCTGGCATTATCCCCATATTAATCGTGCTTGTGGCTGGTGTGGTTTACGCCATGTTCGCAGGTGCTATCCCCTCACAGTATGCCTCTAAACTAAACGCTGTGCACGCACTAAGAAAGGAGTGAGACCATGATTGCATTACATGATATTCACAAAATATATTCACAAGGAAATGTAGGGTTTCACGCCTTAAGAGGTGTGTCAGTTCAGTTTAAAAAAGGTGAAAGTGTTGCGGTTTTTGGTAAGAGTGGCTGTGGTAAAACAACCCTTCTTAACATCATCGCTGGCTTAGACCAACCCTCAAGTGGCGATATGGTTATTGAAGATAAATTGACCACAAAGTTCACTGAAAGTGAATGGGATTATTTCCGTAACCACAACATTGGTTTTATTTTCCAACAATTTAACTTAATCGAACATCTACCTGTCATTGAAAACATCGCGATTGCGGCTAAGATCGGTGGCCACAACCACAAACAAGCCTATCAAATGGCTTTAGATATGTTAGACAAGGTTGGCCTTAAAAGCCATGCACATAAAAAGCCACGTGAGTTATCAGGTGGCGAAAGACAACGTGTTGGCATTGCTAGAGCCTTAATCAACGACCCTGACATCATCTTAGCTGATGAACCAACCGGAGCCCTAGATCAAGCCACAGGCAAGCAGATCATGGAGCTCATTAAAGAAATAGCCAAAGATAAACTTTTTATCATGGTCACCCATGATATGACGATGGCTAAAACTTATGCGAATCGCTTAATTGAATTAGAGGATGGCAAAATTATCCACGATTCAAACCCCGTCAACGAAAAAGTCACCATTCGGTTGAAAAGAAAAATCAAAGATAAATCATTATCTTTTGTTGAAGGGATTCGTTTGTCGCTTCACAATATCCGTGTCAGAAAATGGCGAACAGCCTTGGTATCATTCGGTTTAGCCATCGGTATTGTTGGGTTGTTATTAATTAGTTCATTATTTAACACTGTGCGCGCCACGATTGAAGGGGAAGGGGAAAGTTTGCGAGATAACCCTGAAATTTCCATATATCGCGCTTTATCCAGTAATACCGATCCGCAAAGTTTCATTGATGACATTAGCACACAGTACACGTATTTTGCTGATATCAGTTATGTGCCCAACCACGCATTACATATTCTCGCCAATGAAACCTCTGATTTAGAATATCGCACACCCATTACCTTAAACCGCTATATTGGTACACCATCGCATTCAGAAGTGACGCAACATTATGATAATTTCATTGGTGATGGTCGTCTACCGGAAAATGAAAATGAATTTGTCTTACCTTTAAGTCGTGTTGAAGCCATGTTTAGTTCTGATATTAACATTAGTAAAGATGAGCTTTGGTCAAGAACCAAGGGGAATCATTATACCATCAGCACACAATATTATTATACCCCAGTTCACCTTACAGAAGAGATTGATAACTGTTTAGTGGTTGAAGGATGGGATGAAAATCCTGACACTTTGCCTAATGCATTTTACGACCGTTTTGGTGACTTTGAAACCCATATGGAAAACTTGCAAGATTTGAACGGCGGACAAGTCTTAACGACGCAAATCCAACAAGAAACAGTTCGTGTGTTTTGTGATGACTATGAAGCCCTCACATGGCACATTGATGAATCTAATCCCCGTGATGAGATGTCCTTAACACTGGTTGGCATCTTTGATGATAGCCGTATCAATAACGCCTTATTTCATCCTGAATTTTTACTGTCACTAACGGCTCAACCTATTTGGTTATCTGATGAACCATCACACCAACGTGAAAACGAGGAAAAAGTGGTCGCTTATATGCTCTCAGAGCATATCGATCAAAAAGCATCAATCATCCGTTCTATTGAAGCCGATGGTTACCGTGTTCATGAAACCACCAATATCAGTTTTAACTTTTTATCTGGTTTATCCATGCTATTTAGTTATATCATTCAATTTATCTTCTCAAGTATCGTCGGGATTGCTGTCATAACAGCGGGATTGATGTTGCTAATGGTCCTTTATATTAGTATAATAGAACGAACAAGAGAAATTGGTTTAATTCGAGCACTTGGTGGCACGAGAAAAGATGTCCGGAC
>PWKX01000106.1 GCA_003559585.1 Mollicutes bacterium
CGGTTGTGATGATATATAAGTGTTTTAATGCCGGTGTTTTTTTGTGGTGCGTATGTTTATAAGCAAAGCGTTGTTGGAAGCGGTTGATGACTTTTAACAGTTGGTCGCTAAAGGTTCCAAAATACACCGGGGATAACAGGATTAAAGTGTGAGAGCGATCAATGGTTTTAAGCAGTGTTTGATGGTCATCAGTGAATTTGCAATCGGGTTTGTGATCACACACTTTACAATCATCACAAGGCTTAACATCCATCTGATAAGCATCGAAACGGATGTGCTCGGTGTGGTTGTTAAACAATGCTTGGTATAGTTGATTGGTGTGGCCCTTTTGATTGGGTGAACCGTTTAATACGGTGATCATGTTAGAGTTCCACGATTTTCACTTCGCCTTTGGCGAGGTGAATGTCTAGGGTGTTTGGGTCTTTAAACTGTGTGAAGGCACGTTTTTCTTCGTTGGTTGAAAAGAGGAGGGTGCCTTGTTGGCGTGATATGCCTGTTTTGGTTTGGATGGTTTTGATTGATGGGGTGATCCATTCATCGTGGAACGGGTTTAAGTTACCCAAGACTAGCAGCAACTTGTTTCGAAAGTGATAGACGATGCCGATGAAAAACGGGTTGTCTGATGCTAAAATGAAGGTTCTATTTTTGTTTTTAATCGCGCCTAAGTATTGTTTTCTTAGCGGGGCGATGCGTTTTAAAATCGTTGGCAATTCATAGCGTTTCTCATACAGATAGTGAAGTTGATAGCGGTCGAATAAGGCAAGTTTATTGTAGTAAGGATCGTGATAATCAAGACGCTTTTGTTCGACCTCGGTGGCGTCTAAACCAAGGTTCATCGCTTGGGTTTCATATAGCTCCATGCCGGCGTTGATAAAAGGCACACCATTAGGCATGAAGTAATTTAAAACAGCCAAGGTTTTAGCAAGGGTTTCTTTACCGTCTCTGGCGGCGATGCGCGGGGTGTCGTGTGTTTCTGCCCCAGCGAATAAAGCCAGAGGGTAATCTTTGGCTTGGGTGAAAAAACGTTTGGCAGAGCCATCAAACACACGGGGTTGGTCGATAAAGCCGTTACCAACAATGATGTTGTAGCCGTTGTCTTTAGCGGTTTGGGCGTTATCGTTGTTTAACTCTTCTGCAATAAACCCAACATCAGGGTCAACCGCTTTCGCTTTTTTAATGATGGCTTGTAGGAGTGGTTTAGGTAATGCATGCCCCATATCGATTCTAGCCCCATCGATGCCGAAGGTTCTTTGGAAGTAAGGGATGATATCTGTGATCATGTCCCATAGTTTTTGATTCGGTTGTTTGCCTGGGTAAAGGTTGCTTTTGATGGTGTCAAATAAGATGTATGGTGGGGTGTTGTCTTTTAAATAAGGTTTGGCGTGTTCTGGGTGATCAAAATACATTCTAAAGAAAGTCACATCGGTCCAAGGTGGTTGGGGGTCGTTGATGTGGTCGGAAAAGGCGGGGGCAATGGTGATGCCCATGTTTTTTTCAATGGCTTGTAGTGGGTTTTTCCGTTTTTTGAGTTTGTTGAATAAGGCCGCATCTAATTGCTTTGGGTTATGTGTAAAACGGTTGATGTGTGCTAAGGTGTGTTTGCTTTCATAAATGGGTTTTATGTATGCCGCTGTTGGAATGGCGGTGTTGGGCACACCTGGGACTTTAGGTGGGACGTAATGTGGTTTTTCATCACATTTAATCCAGTAAAACCACTCTGGGTGGTCTTTGATGAAATTGGAATCAATGGCGTTGGTTTTAGGTATGATGTCAATCATGACCCTGATGTTTAACGCATGCGCAGCTTCAATCATTAAGCGGAATTCTTCATCTAATGTGAAAGCATCATGGGTTAGTGGGTCTTTAAGGCCTTCATCTAATAAGAAAAAGTCTTTAACGCTGTAAGGCGAACCTAAATCGCCTTTTTTACTGTATTTTGAAAAGCGCATTATCGGCAGTAAGTAAAGGGTGTTCACGCCCATCTTTTTAAGGTGTGGTAATAAAGCCAGCATTTTAACAAAGGTTCCGGTATCTTTTAAACCATGAAGGTTTTCATCTTCAAGTCTGCCACTACGGTCGTGGTCCCAAGCACTAGAGGTTCTAATCAGTGATGAATATATGATCGCATCGTTTAACCACGCGCCATCTTTTTTTAACCCTTTGCTTTGTGATAAAGACTCAATCGCTTTGGGGTTTTTATTTAAGTATAGTTGTTCACTTAAAACTTTAAAAAAATGATAGGGATCAACCAACACCTCACCATTCGCTAGATAGGTTGCTGTTAGTTTTGATGTGTCAAACTGTGTCCATATATCTGGCACACTGATCGGTGCGTGTGTGTGTTCGTGTTGTTGGCAATGTTCATAAAATTTGTTTAAGATATTTTTTTCCATATTTGCCACCTCTTTCTCACCTATTATACAAAACAAACGGCTAAATTAAAACAAAAAATAAAAACAAGTAAACGCTTACCGACCAGCCTTTTTACTATGAATTACCGACAAAACTTGTTATAATTTGTCTTGAGGAGTTGATTAGATGAAACGACCAACTGTATTAATCATCATGGATGGTCTTGGACTGGCGAAAGCCACCGAAGGTAACGCCGTGACAAGCGCGCACAAACCCAATCTTGATCACTTAATGAAGACGTACCCAACGAATACATTAGAAGCGAGTGGCTTAGCCGTTGGATTGCCTGAGGGGCAAATGGGCAACAGTGAAGTTGGCCATATGAATTTAGGTGCTGGTCGTGTGGTGTATCAATCACTAACACGGATCCACCAAGCCATCAAAGATAAAAGTTTCTTTGACAATGAAGCGTATAAAAACGCGATGACACATGTGAAAAAGCAGGGGTCTGCTTTACATGTGATGGGCTTATTGAGTGATGGCGGTGTGCATTCACACATCTCTCACTTTAAAGCGATGCTTGATTTTGCGAAAAAAGAAGGCGTTGAAAAGGTTTATGTTCATGCCTTTTTAGATGGTAGAGATGTACCACCTTCAAGTGCGATCACCTACACCGATGAATTAGAAGCTTACATGAAAGAGATTGATAAAGGGTCCATTGCCTCAGTACACGGCCGTTATTATGCGATGGACCGTGATAAAAACTGGGAGCGTACCCAAAAAGCTTATGATATTTTAACCACCGCCAAAGGAGATCAATACCCTAGTGCTAAAGCGGGCATTGAGGCCAACTATGACAAAAACATCACCGATGAGTTTGTGATTCCCTTTATGACCAATGAAGCGGGTGTGGTTAAAAAAGATGACGCGGTCATTTTTATGAACTTTAGACCAGACCGGGCGATTCAGTTATCCACAGCCCTTAGCAACCCTAAAGAAACAGATTTGAAGCGTCACGCGGATTTAAGTAACTTGCATTATGTGGCAACGATGCATTATTCACCACTGGTAAAAGGTTCGATTGCCTTTGACTTACAACAATTAGATGACATGTTTGGTGAGGCAGTATCTAAAGCTGGCCTTAAACAACTAAGAATCGCTGAAACAGAAAAATATGCCCATGTCACGTTTTTCTTTGATGGCGGTGAGGACAAAGAAATCGAAGGCTCAACGAGAGTGCTTGTCCCATCACCTAAAGTCGCTACCTATGATATGAAACCAGAAATGAGTGCTTATGAAGTCACCGAAAAAGTGCTTGCTGAACTGGATAAGGATATCCATGATACCATCATTTTAAACTTTGCAAACTGTGATATGGTCGGACATACCGGCGATATTAAAGCGGCGATTAAAGCCACCGAAGTCACCGATGAGTGTGTTGGTGCAGTCACCAGCAAAGTCCTTGAAAAAGGCGGTGTGGCGATTGTGACCGCTGATCATGGGAATGCTGAGAAGATGCTTGATGATCAAGGTGGTTCACACACAGCCCATACAACCTCACTTGTACCGATCACCATCACCGATCACGATATTGAGATTCGTGATGGCGGTATCTTAGGTGACATTGCCCCAACGATGCTTGAATATTTAAATGTAACACAACCAGATGCGATGAGTGGTCAATCCCTCATCAAACCTAAAAAATAAAAACTTTATTAAAGGAGAGTAAAAATTTATGCCCTACATTGTA
>PWKX01000141.1 GCA_003559585.1 Mollicutes bacterium
TAGGAGGTTTTAACGATGAAAATCAAGTTAAACAATGGCATCACAATACCACAAATAGGCTTAGGAACCTTTAGAGCACAAGACAATGACGCCTATGAGGCGGTCACGCATGCCTTAAAAGTTGGCTACCGTCATATTGATACGGCGTCTATTTATGGCAATGAAGCACAAGTTGGCAAAGCCATTAAAGATTCAGATGTCCCACGTGAAGACATTTTTGTGACCACCAAGTTATTTCAAACCGATCAAGGGTACTTAGCAACCAAAAAAGCATTAAAAGATTCACTTAAACGCTTAGGACTTGATTATGTTGATTTATACTTAATCCACTGGCCAACCACGTATGAAAAAGTGGCCGATTCTTATCAAGCCTTAGAAGAGCTGTATTTAGATGGTCTCACCCGCGCGATTGGTGTGAGTAACTTTAATTTCCATCACTTAGAGCATTTATTAAAGACCGCTGAGATCATGCCTCAAGTAAACCAAATCGAAAACCATATCTACTTACAAAACTTCAAACTGCATGAGTTTTGCCGCAAACACAACATCTACTTAGAAGCTTATGCGCCGCTTTGTTCTCATGAAATTGACCATCTTTTAAAAGATGAAACCTTAGCAAAAATCGCTAAAAAACATCATAAAACCATTCCGCAAATCGCCCTTAGATTCCAATTAGAACGGGGCATCATTATCTTACCTAAATCCATCACACCAAAACGCATTGAGGATAACTTAAATATTCTTGATTTTGAACTCGATGATGAAGATATGGAAGCCATCTATAAACTAAACCGTGGCCGTAAGTATTTTCCAGAACCAGACAACATTAGATTTTAACTACATGAGAAGGTGACATTATGCCGTTTTTATCGATGATTCAAGATTGGGTGATGACAAACATCGTCCTTGTTTTAAGCATCATTATCATTTTGTTTGTTGCGCTTACTGTCTTTACAGTAATTCGTTTTAACGTGCTTAGAAAAACCAGACAATTACTGTATCAAGACAGTTTAACAGGGGTTAAAAAAATCTTGCATTTAGAAAAAAACTTTAACAACATCCTGGTTGATTTTGACCGGGATGTTGCTATGTATTACATCAACATCGACAACTTTAAAAACTATAACGATATCTTTGGCTTTCAAGTGGCCAATAAAATCTTAGAAAAATTCGCAGAACGCATTCAATCACAGGTCAACCACGACCATGTCTACCGCGTGCACTCTGATCGCTTTATCATTTTAAACCCAATTGATTCAAGCAGTCGCGATACGTTTATCGAGACATTAATCGATGCGTTAAAACAACCGTTTTACATCGATAAACAAGACATCAATCTAACGGTTTCGGTGGGCCGCTATGATATCAGTGAAGCCAACCCGCGTTATCACGATGTTATCTTAGCCGCAGAGTTGGCACTCGACCGCGCTAAAACACATGGTAAAGATCAAATGGTTTTATACACCGGTGATTTAAAACAAGCGCATAAAAACGCTTTTGATATGTTTTATTTTTTAAAAACCGCTTTACAAGATGAAACCTTTCACCTTGAATTTCAGCCCATCATTCATACCCAAAGTAAAACATTAGCTGGTTTTGAATCGTTGTTAAGGTTTGATGATAAACGCCGCATCTTTTTCCCTAGTGAAATCATTTATTACGCTGAAAAGTTCAATATGATCGAAGCACTCGACCGCTTAGTCGTTAAAAAATCATTAGAAGCCTATCAGGTTTTAAAAAAAGAAGCGATTAACTTTGATTTTATGTCGATCAATATCTCAAGTCGACAAATCCATAACGCATCATTTGTGACCTTCATGAAACAAATGATTGAAACCTATAACATCAAACCACAAACAATCGTGATTGAGTTCACAGAAACCTTAGACCCAGAAGGCTTAGACAAAGAATCTAAATTCATCGATGAACTACGTGCGCTCGGATTAAAGATTGCGATTGATGATTTTGGATCGGGGTATTCAAGTATGCTTAGATTATCACGCAATGCGTTAGATAGAATCAAAATCGATAAATCGTTCGTAACCGATCTAATGCATTCTAAACGAAATCAAGCCTTAATTAAAGCCATGGTGAATCTCGGTCATGCTTTTGACCTCGAAGTGATCGTTGAAGGTGTTGAAAACGAAGAAGAATATCGGTTTGCTAAATCCTTGTCTATTGGCTTTGTTCAGGGCTATTACTTCCATAAACCACTCAAGTTATCCACCGTTATTGAGACCTTCAAAAATGGTTAAAAGTTATAACACAAACTATTTTCTTGAAACACATTTAAAGCCTTTACAAGCGTCTTTTGTGATGTTTTAAAATTGTTTTTTCTAAAAACATATGATACGATAATACATGCATAACCTAAATAAAATAAGGAAATGAGGGTGTATCATGGGAATCTTAAAAAAATTGTTTGGAAAGAAAAACAAAGAAAACACCGAAGAGGTAAAACAATCAAGGCAAGCGACTGTTGAAACCAAAGATGTATCTTTAGAAGAAGTGAATAACGAACTTAAAGATTTAGACAGCGTTCAAAAGGAAAAAGATCTCAACACCAACCCCGTACCTACTAAATCAGAAGATGTGATGGTTAAAAAAACCGATCGACCTGAGGTGACCACATCGAAAGATGCTGAACCTGAAAAAGAAGAAACATCCATTCCAAAACAAACACCAAAAACAGCATCAAAACCTAAACAAGCAAGCAAACCAAAAGAAGCATCTAAACCAAAACAACCAGCTAAAAAGACCGTTTATCATGTCAAGAAACATGATGAAGGTTGGCAAGTGATAAAAGAAAACGCCGATAAAGCATACCGCGTGTTTAAATATCAAAAAGAAGCGATTGATTTTGCCAAAGCTGAAGACCTTGAGTATGTGGTCTTTAAAGCGGATGGCACCCCGCGTGATGCATAAAACCTACGCCAGTAGGTTTTATTTTTACCAAGTATAATGACAATTTGTCACTAAAGGATGATGAGTATGCCGAGCGAAACGTTTTTCAACCTATCTTATGCAAAACGAACCCATATCGAAGAAGCGGCCAAACAGGTCTTTTTAACCAAACCCTACCAACAAGTTACCGTGTCTAGCATTGTGAAAGCCGCTGGCATTCCAAGGGGGAGTTTCTATCAATATTTTACGGATTTAGATGATGTTTACCATCATCTATTTCAAGCTGTGATCGAACGCTTCACCGTACACAGTGAACAACAAATTTACGCTTATAAAGGCAACACCATTTTTGAATACATGTCAGCCACGTTTGAATCGGACTATGACTTTTTAAAACAAAGTGATTATTTCACATTGATGAAAAAGTTTTATCAAGCCCGTGACTTTTTAGGTTTAAACATCGATATCATGGATAAACGCAATCAAATTGTGTTAAAAACGATGTTTAAACATTTAAACTTTGATCAACTTTCACACCATTCAAAAGCGCGCATAATTAAGATTATTAAACTGTTGTCGCATGTTAAATACCATCATATTTCTAAAATCATCAAAAATAGCGCCAGTTTTCAAGAAGCGTATGATGATTATCAGTTTTACCTAACGGTGATG
Organism: Mollicutes bacterium; assembly: GCA_003559585.1. Taxonomy (GTDB): domain Bacteria; phylum Bacillota_I; class Bacilli_A; order Izemoplasmatales; family Izemoplasmataceae; genus B1SED10-225. Next base: position 3,577 of record PWKX01000141.1, read on the forward strand.
AAAGAAGGTGCTGAATAATACCATGAAACCAATTTTTAAACTGTTAAGATACATCAAACCATATAAATGGTATGTCATCATCGCGTCCATCACCATGTTTCTACAAGTTTTTGTTAGTTTCTATATTCCGTTTTTAACGATTGAAATGATTGATGAGGCGCTACCCAACCGGAACTTTGAACGGGTGCTACACATCGGCTTAATCATGCTTGGTTTTGCCACCGCTGGGATCATAGCTGGCATCATCAATACCTACACCTCACAGCGTGTCTCACAGTTTGCGACCGCTGATTTAAGACTCAATGTGTTTAAACGCATTCAAATGTTGTCGTTTAAAAATGTGGATGATTTAAAACAAAGCCGTTTAATCACCAACGCCACCAACGATGTGATGCGGGTTGAGATGTTTTTTACCATGATGCTTAGAATTGTTTTAAGAGCGCCTTTAATGATTATAGTTGGGCTCATTTACGCTTTAGGAACCTCGCTTAGATTATCAAACGTGTTTTATGTGACGATGCCTTTGTTGATGATTTCAGTGGTCATCATCATGTTTTTTGCTTATCCACGCTTTAAAAAAGTACAGGTCGCTTTAGATGATTTAAACAACGTCTCACTAGAAAACGCCAACTCACCACAAGTCATTAAATCGTTTGTTTCTCAAGACCATGAAAAAAAGCGTTATCTAACAGCCAATGAACAATACCGTAAAGTCAACACATCGGCTGAGACGGTCATGGCTTTTGCTGACCCAGTCATTAATTTTATTTTTAATCTTGGGGTAGCAGGGATTTTGTTTGCTGGGGCATATTACTTAAATCAAGGCGAATTGTTAACAGCCGAGGGCATCCCTCAAGTCGGATTAATCATGGCCTTTAACGCCTATAGCCAACAAATCTTAATCGGTTTGATGATGTTTGCGATGATCATGATTTTCTTATCAAGAGCCAACGTATCGGCCGCTAGAATCAACGAAATCTTTGATACCGTGATTGACCTTGAAACCAAAGACGATCCTTATCAAGGCCCTTTAACAGGTGATATTACGTTTGATAACGTGTCTTTTGCTTATGGTAAAGACTCCAAACCAGCGCTTAATAAGGTTAATCTATCGATAAAAGCCGGTGAAAAAATTGGCATCATCGGTTCGACTGGTTCTGGTAAGAGTACAATGGCCTATTTAATCCCTAGGTTATATGACGTCAGCGAAGGCTCAGTGTACCTCGGGGATTATGATGTGCGTGATTTTGACATTAAAACCTTAAGAGACCATATTGGTTTTGTGACCCAACAAGCCACCATCTTTAGTGGTTCAATGGCCACCAATATGTTTCAAGGCAAACCGGAAGCTGACAACGATGACTTAGAAGAAGCCGCCAACCAAGCGCTATTAAAAACCTTTATCCATGAACAAGAAGATGGCTACAACTATCTAATCAAAGCCAAAGGCGTTAACTTATCTGGGGGCCAAAAACAACGCTTATCAATCGCCAGAGCGATGATTAAAAAGCCTAAGATTTTAATTTTTGATGATGCCACCAGCGCGGTTGATGCGAGCAGTGAACAACAAATTTTAAGTCATATTAACGATTTAACATACAACCCAACCTTACTCTTAGTGTCACAAAAAGTCTCCACGGTAAAAAAACTCGATAAAATCATTGTCTTATCGAATGATGGCACCATTGATGGGTTTGGGACACATGATGATTTGATTAAAAAAAGCGCGGTTTATCAAGAAATCGCCGCGTCACAACTTGGTTTAGGGGGTGAATATGATGTCCAAACAGAAAATATTAAATAAACGCGATTTAAACGAAAAACTAAAAGCTGAGATTGATGTGACCAACCCTAAAAACCAACAAACCACCGGTAGAAGACGCCAATCTCCTGCCTTAGGCAAACCGAAAAACACCGCCAAAACCATCAAACGTTTACTTCAGTACATGGGCGGATACAAATTTGCGCTTTTATTCATCGCTTTATTTCTAGCAACCGCCACGGGGATGGCTTTGCTTGTTCCCATTTTATTTTCAAGAGCCATCGATAACCATATCTTAGTCTTTGATTTCACCGGTGTTTACCGGATTGCCTTGATCATTTTAGGCCTAGCTTTATTCAACAGCATCGTGCGTTTTTTCTCACGGTTCATCATGGTAAGAATTTCTCAAAACGTGGTTAAATCAATACGTAAGGATGCCTTTGATAGTTTGATGAAAGCCCCGGTATCTTATTACGATCAAAAAGGCACCGGGGATATTGTCAGCCGTTTATCAAACGACATTGAACTGATCAGCAACTCTTTAGGCCAAACCATTTTAGAAACCATCAACACCGTGATTGTCTTGTTTGGTGCCTTGATTCTTATGTTTTATCTTAACTGGGCCCTAGCCTTAGTTGTGATGGTCTTTATTCCTTTGATGGTGTTGTTTGTGGTTAAGATATCCAAGAAAACACGTAAAGGGTTTAAAGCCCAACAAATTCACTTAGCGGCTTTAAACGGCATCATTGAAGAAAATGTTTCAGGGTTAAAAACCGTTAAATTGTACAACCAAGAAGCGCCGTTTTTAGAAGAGTTTTCTGAGGAAAACAACCGCTTAAAAAAAGCAGGTTTTATGGCCCAGTTTTATTCAGGGCTCGTGTGGCCCTTCATTCACTTTATGAATAATTTTGTGTTTTTAACGATCATTGCAGTCGGTGCGATGCTTTATCTACGGTTTGATGCGCTTGTGAGCATTGGTCAAATTGCAGGGGTCTCTCAGTACTCACGTCAGTTTATGATGCCACTGGCTAACATGGCGCAGTTGTTTAACGCCCTTATGCAAGGTGTGGCCGGGGCAGAACGTGTCTTTGAACTGATAGATGCCGACAATGAATATGCTTTAGATGGCACGCAAGAGATTGAATCGTTTAAAGGTGAGATTGCCTTTGATGATGTCACCTTTGGTTATGATGCCGCCTTGCCTGTTTTAAAAAACATTACCTTTAAGGCCAAACAAGGTGATATCATCGCCATTGTTGGACCCACAGGGGGCGGCAAAACCACCACCATTAAACTGTTAAACCGTTTTTATGATGTGCAAAAAGGTCGCATTTTAATCGATGATGTTAACATCACCGACTATAAAATCGATGCCTTACGCAAACGCATCGGCATTGTCTTACAAGACACACAACTATTTAAAGGCACCGTCTATGACAACATCCACTACGGTGATTTTAACGCCACTGAACATGATGTGATTGAAGCGGCTAAAATGGCCAATGCATACGATTTTATCATGAAACTACCACAAGGGTTTCAAACGATGATTTATGAAGGGGGTCAAAACTTCTCTCAAGGTGAAAGACAGTTGATCTCCATTGCAAGAACGATGCTCAATAACCCTGATTTACTTATTTTAGATGAAGCAACCTCCAATGTTGATACAAGAACTGAAAAAAAGATTCAAACCAGCATGAAACGGTTGATGTCAAACCGTACCTCAATCGTCATCGCTCACCGCTTACAAACCATTAAAGAAGCCGACACCATTTTGGTGATTAACAACGGCGAACTCATCGAACAAGGCTCACATGATGGCTTATTAGCGCAAAAAGGGTTCTACCATTCATTATACCGAGCTCAGTTTGAACAATAAACAAAGCCACCGCGCTTAAAGCACATCACCGTAAACACATTAAACCAATCATAACTTAACTAAAACCATTCATTTTTATAAATACCACCCATTATTTATAAATAAAATCAAAATAAGCCTTTACAAAGCCTTAAGGCTATGATAGGCTTATTTTGAACAAAATATTATAACAAGGTGGTGATACCCATGAACAAACATACCTTTAATCTCAAGCAACCAAATCAATATAGTTTTATCCAACGAGCGGTATCGCCAATTTATTATGCGTAAAGCATAACTTTTTGATTGTGCATAGCCATTAATCTCGTTGAGATTAGTGGCTTTTTTTATGCCATAAAACAACACATAAAGCAGGTGAACATCATGAAACGTTATCATCAATTTACCAAATGGATGCACGGCAAGAAGAAGCTGTTTATCCTTGGCTTTTTAGCCTTAATGGCAACCCAATATTTTAGATCGCTGACGCCACTGTTTTTACAACATATCGTCGACACCGTCTTCGGTGATGACCCCTCAGCCCTACCAGGCTTTATCACCAGAAGCTTACAAGGCAGCACCGTCCAACAAACGTTGCTTCTTGTGTCCGTGGTCTTTGTTATCTATACTGTGATTCGCTTATTGTTCGTGTTGATCAGCCGTGTTTCATTTGCCTATTTTATGGAAACGGTCGCTTACAACATGCGTAACACGTTATATGATCACATTCAAAACTTAAGCTTTACCTATCATTCAAGCGCTGATACAGGCGATTTGATTCAACGCACCACCACCGATGTGGATGCTTACCGCCGGTTTATCGGCGAACAACTTGTCGAAGTGGCTCGGTTGTTTTTCTTATCTGCGTTTGCGATGTATCAAATGTTTAGAATGTTTCCACTGATGACGGGGATCTCACTGGTCACCGCGCCAATTATTGTGATCAGTGCGGCTGTTTATTTTTCGAAAGTTAAAACGGTGTTTGACCGCGTGGAGCGAGCCGAGGCTTCGATGACCACCGCTGTTCAAGAAAACGTGACGGGCACCAGAGTGGTTAAAGCGTTTCAAAACGAAAAATTTGAAATCGATAAATTTGACGCCAGATCAGAAACCTTCCGTTATGAAAGCATGCGTTTATCAACCTTAATGGCCTTTTTCTGGAGTGGGACTGATTTCATCATCTTCATTCAATACACCTTAACGGCATCTTTTGGGATTTATTTCACGATTCAAGGTGATATGATGATGGGAGAGTTCATCGCCTTTTTAGGCTTATTAAGCATGATTGTTTGGCCGTTAAGACAGCTCGGACGTTTGGTTGGTGATTTTGGAAAAACCATCGTCGCTTTAGACCGAATTGACGATATTTTAGTTGAAGAAAGCGAACATAAATATGACAGCTCAAACAAACCACCAATTCGAGGGCACATACGGTTTAATAACGTTGCCTTTCAGTTCCACGATGATCATCAACCATTACTAAAAAACATTAATTTTGAAGTTAAACCAGGTGAAACCTTGGCAGTCATTGGTAAAACAGGTAGCGGCAAAAGCACACTGATGAACTTGTTAATCCGCTTGTTAGATGTCACAGATGGTGAAATTATGATCGATGGTGTGAACATTAACGACATCAATAAAAAACACTTACGTCAACATATCGGCGTCATCTTACAAGAACCCTTTTTGTATTCAAGAAGCGTGTATGACAACATCGGCATCATGAAACAAAACGCCGATCAAAAACACATTCATGATGCGGCGAATATCGCCCGTGTCCACGATGATATTCTTGGGTTTGAAGAAGGCTATAAAACCGTGGTTGGTGAACGTGGTGTCACCTTATCCGGTGGTCAAAAACAACGGGTGGCGATTGCTAGAATGTTGCTTGAAAACAAACCCGTGTTGGTCTTTGATGACTCCTTGAGCGCTGTTGATACAGAGACCGACATTCAAATCAGACGCGCTTTAAACCATCACTGGCAAGATACAACCGTCTTTATCATCACCCACCGCATCACAACGGCGATGGAAGCTGATAAAATCATCATTTTAGAAGACGGTGAAATTAAAGCTTTTGGTGATCATGCGTCTTTATTAAAAGCCAACGGGGTTTATGCCTCATTATACAAAGAACAAACACAATTAAAACAGGAGGTGAAGACACAATGAAACAACTAGAAGAAGAAACTTTTGAAGATTTGTCGTTTAACCCCGGCACTTGGAAAATGATTTTTTCATACATGAAACCATTTAGAAAACTCATCATTGGTCTGATCTTTTTTGCGGTGATGATTGCCATCATTGATGTCTCACATCCTTTGATTACAAGGTACGGGATTGACCATATCATCAGCGCTGATGATCTATCATTACTGCCCATCTTTATTTTAATTTACGGCTTTTACACCGTCGCCACTGCGGTTGTGGTGTTCATGTTCATTTTCTTAGCGGAAAAATTGCGGAACAACTTAGCTTATCAAATTCGTAAAAAAGCGTTTAAAAAACTACAAGAACTTCCCTTTTCATATTACGACCGCACCCCAGCCGGTTGGATCATGGCCCGTATGACCAGTGATTCAAGACAATTATCAGACATTTTATCATGGGGGATCGTCGATGTGACGTGGGGCGGATTTATGATGGTGTTTTTGCTTGTGGTGATGTTTGTCATCAACTGGCAGTTAACCTTAATCACCATCACCGTATTGCCAGCCTTAATCTTATTGTCGCTATATTTTAGAATTAAGATTTTAAAAGCGTTTAGAAAAATCAGAAAACAAAACTCAAAGATCACTGGTTTATACAACGAAGGCATTAATGGGGCTAAAACAACGAAAACCTTGGTGTTAGAAGACAGCAACTACCGTGAATTTGACCACCATACCGATTCGATGAAACGCCACTCAATTAGAGCCAATATATTTGCAGGGCTATATTTTCCATCCATTTTACTCGTAGCCAGCATCGCGTCGGCTTTGGTTTATTACTTTGGCGGCTTACGCGTTTATGATGAAATCATCACCGTTGGCTTACTGTATGTCTTTGCGGCGTATGTTGCGCAGTTTTTTGAACCGGTGATGCAACTGGCGAACTCACTGGCGCGTTTCCAACAAGCGCAAGCAAGTGCTGAACGGGTGGTAAGCTTAATTGAAGCCGAACCAGACATCACCGATGATGCCGATGTGATTGAAACCTACGGCACAATCGAACAGCCTAAAACAGAAAACTGGGAACCATTAATTGGTGATGTGACCTTTGATCATGTGACCTTTAAATATAAAAAAGGCGAAACCGTCTTACACGATTTTAACTTAACGGTTAAAGCTGGTGAATCGGTCGCTTTAGTCGGTCATACTGGGGCAGGTAAAAGTACCATTGTAAACTTAATATGCCGGTTTTATGAACCCACAGAAGGAAGCGTGCTCATCGATGGTGTTGATTATAAAAAACGCACCATGCACTGGCTGCACGCACACTTAGGTTATGTCTTACAAGACCCGCAACTGTTTTCAGGCACCATCAAAGACAACATCCGTTATGGGCGCTTAGATGCCAGTGATGAGATGATTGAACATGCGGCGAAGATGGTCGGAGCGGATGATTTTATTCGCACCTTTGACAAAGGCTATGACACAGAAGTCTCAGAAGGAGGCTCACGCTTATCGGTTGGTCAAAAACAACTGATCAGCTTCGCCAGAGCCTTGATAGCTGATCCGAAGATTTTAATACTAGATGAAGCGACCTCATCGGTCGATACCCATACAGAAAAAAAGATCCAACAAGCGATCAAAACGGTGATGGAAGGCAGAACCACGTTTATCATTGCCCACCGTTTATCAACGATTGTCAGTGCTGATCGTATTTTAGTATTAGAAAACGGCCAGATCATTGAATCAGGTGATCATGAAACCTTATTAGAACAAAGTGGTCACTACCATAAACTCTACACCAACCAATTCAAACCGATTAAAACATAGCGTTTATAGCTATGTTTTTTTCTTAAGACGCTAAATGACTAAACCCTGTCAAAGTATGTTAAAATAAGAGTATGTTAAAAAACAAGGGAATGATACCATGCGTGTAGTCATTATTGGCGGCGTCGCCGCTGGGATGAGCGCCGCTTCAAAACTTAAACGTCTAAACAAAGACGCTGAGATTATTGTGTATGAAAAGGGCCGTGATGTCTCTTATGGGGCTTGTGGCATGCCTTATTTTATTTCTGATGTGATTAGCGATGAAAGCAAACTCATTGCCCGCACGGTTGATGCGTTTAAAGACCGCGGCATCGATGTGAACATCAACCATGAAGTCACCAACATCAACACAGAACAAAAGACAGTCCGTGTTCATCAGTTGACGGAGGATGCTGTGTTTGAAACCCCGTATGATGTGTTGATCATTGCCACAGGCGCCCACGGGATAAGACTGCCCATTGAAGGCAAAGATTTAAACGGGATTCATACGCTAAATTCGTTAGAAGACGCTAGAAACCTTAAACCATATACAATGGATTCAACCGTCAAACACGTCACCGTCGTTGGGGCCGGATTCATCGGCTTAGAAGTGGTTGAAAGTTTTTTAATGCAAGGTAAAAAGGTCACGTTAATTGAACGTGAAAACCAACTGTTACCTGCGTATGACAAAGACATTTTAGAACCGGTTGAAACCATGTTAAAACAAGCCGGTGTTCAGTTGTTATTGGGGCAAACGGTTCAAGCTTATGAAGGTGATCAAACCATCAAGCGTGTCATCACCGAAGATAAGACCATTGAAACAGATTTGGTCCTTGAAGCCATTGGCGTTCGCCCAAACACAGCATGGTTAGAGGATACACCCATTGAACGCCTTCAAAATGGTGCGGTGATTGTCAATAACCAGTTTAAAACCAACATCAAAGACATCTATGCTGCTGGTGATTGTGCCACCGTGCCACACGCACTTTTAGGCCAACAACCGGTTTATGTCCCACTTGGGACCCATGCCAATAAGGGTGGGCGCATCATCGCTGAGGTGATGAGTGGGCTGGATCATTATTTTCCAGGTGTGATTGGTTCTAATCAACTCAAATGTGTTGATTATGAAATTGCGAAAACCGGTCTATCTGAAAAAGAAGCCAAGCACCATGATATCGCAACCAAAAGTGTTTTAATCAAAGCGAAAAATCAAGCCGGTTATTACCCTGGCGCAGAAAGCTTGCATGTAAAACTCACCGTTCAAAAAGATAATTGTCAAATTCTTGGGGCCCAACTGGTTGGTAAAAAAGGCGCAGCCTTAAGAATCAACACCATCGCTGTGGCCATCCAACAAAAAATGACCGCCCAAGACTTTGCGCTTCTTGATTTGGCTTACGCCCCACCATTTTCTCCTGTGTATGACCCACTGCTCATAGCAGCGCAACAAATAAAATGTGATAAAAAGAAAGGTTGATTAGATGAACAAAAATGTTGGTCGTAGTGACCAAACCATTCGCTACATCATCTCTATTGTACTGATTTTGATTGCTGTTTTTGGTAACACCTACTTTGAAAGTGCACACTTTTTATGGCTCTTAATCCCTGCGGTCATTTTAGGCTTCACCGCGGCATTTTCATGGTGCGGTTTGTACCGCGTATTTGGCATCAACACGTGCAAACCAAACAAAGAAGAATAAAAACCTTCAACTTGAAGGTTTTTTTCTTGAAGTTTATGATAAAAAGTTGTATTATAGATTATGTTAATTATGTAAAAGCGAGGTGAGAGCCATGCGTAAGAAAAGTAAAAGTCAAAAAGTGTATGATTACATCGAAGAATTGGTCATCAGCAGCGAAATCAAACCCGGTGAAAGATTACCGTCTGAAGCCAAACTTGGTGAGATTTTAAACGTCAGCCGTGTGTCGGTTAGAGCGGGTATTGAAAAATTAAGTGCCATTGGCCTTGTCAGTAAGAAAAAAGGCGGCGGAACCTACGTCAATAAACCTAAAAACGAAAACTATTTATCTGTTTTTACCCCGACACTTTTACACAACACCGATTATTTAGAAATGATGGAAGTCAGACGTGCGCTTGATTCACTCAGTGTACAACTGTGTGCCAAAAACATTTCTGAGGCTGGTGTGAAAAAACTTGGTGAGATCATTGAGCATATGGAACACATTCAAAGTGATCTTGATTTTTTTGATTTAGACAAAAAATTCCACTTACTCATCAGCAAACATTCTAAAAATAGATTCCTCCACAACATTCACATCATCATTTGGGATGTTTTGCAAAAGACCTTAAGAAGCAAATACAACACCGTCACATCCTCTGATTCTCATAAAGAACGCATCGATGAACATAAGCGTATTTATGAAGCCATTGTCGGTAAAGATGAAGATTTAGCCCGTATTTACACCGTAAGACATTTAGAACGCATCATTGATACATTTGTCTGTGAATACAACGAAGCCTATCATGAAGCGAAAGAACAAGAGACTAAAAAATAAAAAAAGAAACGATTATGTTTCTTTTTTTTTAGAAGTTTGATATAATACTTCTCGATGCCAGCATGGTGGAATTGGTAGACACGCTAGACTCAAAATCTGGTGGCCGTGAGGCCGTGTCGGTTCGACTCCGACTGCTGGTAGTTTATTTTGCACGTTGTATTGTGTTAATAAACGCATCAACCATCACGGCATCATACAAACGATTCGCATCTTCTTGTAATGCTTTCACAGCTTGATGGCTGTGAATTTTTTCTTTATAATGGGTGCCTCTGGTCATAATCTCATAGCTTTCAATGATTCTAAACGCCCTTGAGAGCATGGGAATTTCAGTCTCACTTAACCCAAAGGGATACCCAGAACCATCGTAGTTTTCATGGTGGGTTAAAATCGCATAAGCAACACTTTTTAATTTTGGCAAAGCATTCGCAATGCGGTAACCAATCTCAGTATGACGTTCCATGTCTTTACGTTGTTCTTGTGCTAAGGGGGTGTCTTGTTCGTAGATGGTTTCATCGATGCTGATTTTACCAATATCATGTAACTCAATTAACAACATCATCTCTTTTTCTTGTTCATCGTTCATGTCTAAAGCTTTCATGAAAGGTTTGGCTAACGCTTTTAAGCGCTTGATGTGTTCTTCGGTTTCATCGGTCTTTTTATAAAGCGTATTTTTAAGCGCTTTGATGATGTTGTTGGTTTGATGGTTATACTCATAGATCTTATCTTGATACAACATGTTTTCCGCTCTAACAAACGCATGCTTGATTTTCTCTTTCGGTCTTTTCTTTGCGTATCCTAAGGCCGCTGAGGGGATGATGTCATCTTTATAACTTTGAATATCAGTTTTAATTTGTTGGGCGATGCCATCAAAATCATAGCGGTCAAAATCATAAACAATCGCCACAAACTCATCGCCGCCAATGCGGGCGATGGTGACATTTTTAGGTAAATGTTTTTTTAATAAATTGGCAAAGGTAATCAACAAATCATCGCCGTGGGCATGCCCAAACACATCGTTGATAAGCTTTAACCCATTTAAATCACAAAGCACAACCCCAATATCTTGCATGTGTTCTAACTTATGTGCGATTTCATTGTAATAACGACGGTTAAACAACCCTGTTAGATCATCGTGGTATGATTGATGGGTTAACTCTTTTTCTTTGCTTTTACGCTCGGTTACATCAATGGCTGAGGTTAAAAAGCTGCGCATGCCGTTTTGGTCTAAACCGATATACGCGGTATAGATATCCCAGTAAAGCATGTTGCCATCGCTTGTATGAACCTGATAATTGCCTTCAAACATCGAATCTTTGATTTGATAAAGCTGTACCATATGGTTATAGATTTCTTCATAGCGAAACGGGTAAGCCCGTTCACACCACGCTCTTATGGTTGGGATGTCATTTTTTTGATACCCAGTTAAAGCGGTTAGTGCATCAGAAATATGCACGATTTGCCTAGATTCATTGTGCACCATCATTGGCACGGGTGCGTGTTTGACAATGTGCGAAAGTGTCTTTCGTTCGGTTGCCAGTGCTTGTTCAATTTTTTCATTAGATTGAACCTGCACCAGCATCGCTTGTTTTTCTTCAATTCGTTTAAAAGATTGAAGATGCAACACTAGCCAAATCACAAACGCTGAGAGCATCACATAAACAAGCCCTTTAATGGTTGAGTAATAGACAAATTGATCTATGTCATCATACAACCACAATAAGAACCAATCGGAAAATAAAATCCATAACACACCGAAAATTAAATAGATGGTTGAGATTCTAAAGGCATCAGATTTTGTTAATTTCA
>PWKX01000125.1 GCA_003559585.1 Mollicutes bacterium
ACAAATTGATCTATGTCATCATACAACCACAATAAGAACCAATCGGAAAATAAAATCCATAACACACCGAAAATTAAATAGATGGTTGAGATTCTAAAGGCATCAGATTTTGTTAATTTCATAGTCATCACATCCCGTCATTTCGGTTATATTTTAGCACAAAACCGTTGGAATGAGTAGTTAAACGTCTAACATAATTTTCAGCGATATGATTTCATCATATCCGCTTGCTAAGGAAAGGTTTTTAAGCTATAATTAGTAATTGTTAGGGCTTTCACAATTGGTGGTTCTAACTAAAGACAGTTCACACAGAAAGGATGAGATGATGAAAAAAACGGTTTTACATGATCAACACGTGAAACTCGGCGCTAAAATGGTCGAATATGCGGGTTATCATATGCCGGTTCAATATACATCGCTGAAAGAAGAACACATGGCAGTAAGAGAAGACGCCGGATTGTTTGATGTCTCACATATGGGTGAAATCGTAGTTTTAGGACCACAAGCCACAGACTTTTTAGATGTGGTGTTCACCAACAACATCAGAGCACTGACGGCCAATCAAGTCCAATATGGCTTTTTCTTATATGAAAATGGTGGGGTCGTCGATGATTTATTGATCTATAAAATCAACGATGAACATTACTTTTTAGTGGTGAATGCCGCGAACAAAGATAAAGATTTTGCTTGGTTAGAAAAACAGGCTAAATCCTTTAACGTTGAAGTGATTGATAAATCACCGTACTATTCAGAGTTAGCCTTGCAAGGGCCCAAAGCATTAACCATGTTACAAGCGCATACCAACGATGATTTATCTGCCATCAGCTTTTTTACCTTTGATGATGTCACACTTGAGGGTAAAACGTTCATGGTCTCAAGAACAGGCTACACCGGTGAAGATGGTTTTGAGATTTACGGTGAACACACCGACATCAAAATGCTCTTTAAGCGGTTACTCTTAAACCATGAAGCGTTAAAACCTTGCGGTTTAGGCGCGCGTGATACACTTAGATTTGAAGTCGCATTGCCATTATACGGCCATGAGATTACCGACACCATCACCCCCTTAGAAGCGGGTTATAAGTTTGCGGTTTACATGGATAAACCTACCTTTATCGGCAAAGATGCCTTAGTTAAACAAAAAGAAGCCGGTTTAACAAGACGCATTGTTGGCTTAGAAATCTTAGATAAAGGCATCGTTAGAGAAGGCGCAAGCGTCTATCATGGGGATGAAAAGATTGGCTTTGTTACCACTGGGTATTTATCGCCTTCTTTAAATAAAGCCGTTGCTTTAGCCATGATCGATAAACCCCATGATAAACTTTCTCATGAGGTTTTGGTTCAAGTTAGAAAACGTACCTTAAAAGCCAAAGTTATCAAGAAAAAATTATATCAAAAAAACAAATCATAAATCATAGGAGTGAGTATATGAAAACACCAAAAGAACTTAAGTACACAGAGACCCACGAATGGGTTAAATTAGAAGATGGATTTGCGTTTATTGGCATCACAGATTTTGCACAAGATTCCTTAGGTGAAGTGGTTTTTATTGAGCTCCCTGAAGAAGATGACCAAATCTCACAAGGTTCTGAGTTTGCGACGATTGAATCGGTGAAGGCCGCTTCAGATTTAATGTCACCAATCAGTGGTGTCATTGTGAGTGTGAATGACGCGCTTGAAGATTCACCAGAACTGATCAACGAAGACCCTTATGAAAACTGGATCATCAAAGTTGAACTTGATGATGAGAGCGAGTTAGACGGTCTACTTGATAGCGACGCTTACGAAAAATTGGCCAAAGAATGATAACTTAAGGGGGATTTTATGTTCAAGTATTTACCGCATACCCATGCCGACATCGAAGCGATGTTAAAAACAATCGGACTCAGCGATGTCACAGATTTATTTCAAGACATACCAGCATCACTAAAAGACTTTGAACTTGATGTGCCCAGTCAAATGAGCGAGATCGAACTAAGACGCCACTTTAAAGCACTGGCTGAGATGAACCAACCACTTATCAGTTTTATGGGCGCAGGGGCTTATGATCACTACACCCCATCGATCATCAACCACTTGATTCAACGTCAAGAATTTTTAACAGCCTACACCCCGTATCAACCAGAAGTCTCACAAGGGACGCTACAATACATCTTTGAATACCAAAGCATGATTTGTCAATTAACGGGCTTAGAGGTCTCTAATGCCTCGATGTATGACGGCGCGACAGCGACGGCTGAGGCGATGTTTATGGCCAACGCCATTAGAAAAAAAGCAAAAAAAATCTTAGTCTCTAAAACATTGAACCCAAACATCATCAATGTTTTAAAAACCTATGCCCATCCACAAAACATTGAACTTGTGATGGTCGAAGAAACTAACGGTCATGTGTCACTTGAAGACCTAAAAGCGAAATGCGACCAAGATGTGGCTGGTTTCATCGCGCAAACCCCAAATGTTTATGGTGTGATCGAACAATACGATGCGGTCAAACCCATTTTAGATGAACATAAAGCGTTATTTATCATTAATCAAGACCCGTCAACCTTATCACATCTAAAAACCCCAGCTGAATACGGCGCAGACATTGCCGTTGGTGAAGCCCAGTCACTCGGTGTGCCTTTATCTTACGGCGGACCGTATATTGGCTATATGGCCACCACCAAAAAACACATGCGCAAAATGCCAGGGCGCATTTGCGGCATCACCAAAGACGCAGATGGCAAACGTGCTTTTGTGTTAACCTTGCAAGCTAGAGAACAACACATCAGACGCGATAAAGCCAACAGTAATATTTGTTCTAACCAGTCATTGATGGCACTGTTTGTGACCATCTACATGGCAACGATGGGTAAAAAAGGTGTGTATGAAGTCCAACAACAATCTTTTAACCACGCCCATTATCTTTATAACATGCTTGTCAAACTGCCACATTTTGAAGACCCCTTTAGCGACCAAGCTTTTTTTAAAGAGTTTACCTTAAAAACAAGCATCGATGTTGAAAAAATTAAACAAGCCCTCTTAGAACATGGTTATCTTGGCCCCTTTAACCAAGGCGCGTACCAACAAACCCGTGAAGGCCTAGTCACTTTTGCCGTCACTGAACAGCGAACCAAAGAAGAAATGGATGCGCTCGTGCGCATTTTGGGGGGATTATAATGTATTACGGCGACTTAATATTTGAAAAATCGATGAAAGGCCGCAAAGGCTACACATTACCGACAAGTGAGATCAAAGACTTCCACTTAGATGACAAATACAAACGTCAAGATTGTCCAGGGTTACCGGAGGTTTCTGAGTTTGATGTGGTCAGACACTACACCAACGTCAGTTTTAAAAACCACGGCATTGAAACCGGCTTTTACCCACTTGGCTCTTGCACCATGAAATACAACCCGAAAATCAACCAAGACATCGCTAACATGGAAGGCTTTAACTTACATCCCTACCAACCCGCCACCACCGCACAAGGTGTGTTAAAGATTTATTATGAAACACAAAAAATCTTATCCAACATCTCCGGGCTGGATACGTATTCATTAAACCCATACGCTGGGGCTCACGGCGAACTTGTCGGCTTGATGATTATTAAGAAGTATCACGAAGATAACCAAGATGATAAACGCACCAAAATCATTGTCCCAGATTCCGCCCACGGCACCAACCCTGCCAGTGCGACCGTGGCTGGGTTTGAAAGCGTTGAGGTGAAAAGCAACGCCGATGGCACCGTCAACATCGAGGACTTGAAAAAAGTCTTAGGCGACGATATTGCTGGGATCATGCTCACCAACCCAAACACGATTGGCATGTTTGAAAAAGATATTTTAGAAATCAGCCGTTTGGTCCATGAAGCTGGTGGCCTGCTTTACTATGATGGCGCCAACTTAAATCCAATTTTAGGTCAAGCCAGACCTGGGGATATGGGCTTTGACATCATGCACATCAACTTGCATAAAACCTTCTCCACCCCACACGGTGGTGGTGGACCAGGAAGCGGTCCTGTTGGTGTGACCAAACGACTTAAAAAATACTTACCACAACCGGTCATTAGAAAAGCTGGCGATTTATACTTAATCGATCACGACCAACC
>PWKX01000099.1 GCA_003559585.1 Mollicutes bacterium
CCACAGTGCCCTTCTAGACAGGGCTCTTTCGAATCTGACATTTGCACTTGAGTAAACATAAAATAGCTTTCTCTCCGAGTTAATATTATATATCTCAAGGTCATCAATCAGCACCCCCGACTCCAGCTCAATAACACTCTGAAAAGAGTTGTCAAGAAATGAGTCAGCCTCATATATTTTGTTTCCTTTTTCGGCTACAAATGTTTTGTTGCTGACATCGTCAAATACCACAGAGGTTATGTTGTTGTCTGGTGGGGACGGGAAGCTTACCGGGAGTGCGGTGTCAGAAAGCGGGGCCATGTAACCCTTACGAACATATGGATTAAACAGACCCTGCACCATCTGGCCTTCCTCTGCCTCTGTTCTAAGGTGGGGCTGCGGGACTATCATCTCACTGTCACCCCAAAAGTTGTCAGCAAGTCCACCTCGTCCGCTTAAGTTTAGTATTAATGGTTCCATTTTATTTATCTTGTAAGAATTGAAAATTCTCTGCTGTTAATTGCACACTCGTTCCGTCAATACTTCTGATTGCACCAAGAACCGGGTATAGTGTGATTATATTATAAAAATCACTAGAAAGGTTACACTCAATGGTTCCCAGCAATCTGTTGTTGATATAGACTTCTGCATTACCTATGTTGTACTTTATGTCTATTGCATATGTGTTTTCCCCCTCAAGTACTTGGTCTGTCGAAACCTGCATTTCCGCCCCATCAGAGTATGAGACAAGGCTCACCAACCCTTCGACAGACTTGATTCCAACGTAAGAGTGTAGTCCGTCAAAAGTTACCCCAGTTACTCCTTGGAATCTTACAGGAGATAGAAAGTAGAAGTCAGCCTTCTCGGCTGTACCGTTTACGTAAAAGACTGCTCTTAACCTAGATTTTTTGTCCGGCCTTAGATAAAGCCCTTTTCCTGTATCTGGAACACGAAACGTAATGTCATAGGTTGATGTGTTTGTTGTGTTTGCAGATACAGACAGGGTTGGGTTGTTAAGAAGGTTGACCTTCTCAAACAAGAAATCTGACAGTAATTCGTACACGGCATCGGCAGCACTTTTCTTCTCGTCTGGTGATGATAGTTTATTTAAACTCATTTTATAATTTTATTAACCAACAAACCGGAACACCCAGAAGGTGCTCTGGGATTGGTGGCTACTAGGTAAAGTAGCTTATTAGAAGGGCAACAACAATAGGCTGCACAATAGAAAAGATAACGCCAAGTATTTTAGCATAGTTAGAAATTGATTTGGTGATAGCGTCGACCTGGTTCTCAACTTTACGTACTCTTATAGAGAGTGAGTCAAGACTTTCTTTTGTGTGGTCTTCGTGGTCATTTATTCTTTTGTTGACTCTTTGTGTATCTTGCCTTATGCTGTCTTGAATCAGACCTACCTCATTCCTTGGCATGTATATCTTTGTAAAGCCCTCAATCTTTCCTTCCAGTCTCGAAAGAAACTCCCTTATGTAAAGTATGTCCTTTTCCACAATAATTACTAAATCTTATTTTTAATTTTACACAAACGCAAAGAAGCCTGTGCTTGCTACTGGTACTGGTCCCACATCCGTCACCGTCCCCCAGAAGCTCGCAACGTCGTTTTGGTTGTTGTATTCGGTGGTTATCCAAGCGGGGGAGAGTGTAGATTTTCTAAATCTAACCTCCTCCATTTCTTTATGCCACGGATTACCTCCATTTGAGCGTATCCCCAAGTTTTGTCCGTAAAAACCAAAATTTGTGTTTAGATTTGAACTAATCGTTTCGTTTTCTGCACCAGCGTCAGAGCCGTCTACATAAAAACTAAACGTTCTTGTGCTACCTACATACTGTGCCACTGCTAAATGGTATGTGTCGTCAGATATAGCATTATCACTCGATTTAGGTTGAGGACTTGGTAGGTAAGCGGTAAATGTAAGGGCACCATTTGGGGTTACTAAAAATCGAATGGCTTGGTAAAAACTAGCACTACCGTACTCTAAAATAACTCTTGCTGCAGACAAATCTGTCTTTACCCACGCTTGGTACACCCTATCTTCGTTTCCTAATGGGAATGTACTACTATTCTGCGAAAGGGTAAATCCATCATCGACTCCATCATAAAAAGTAGACTCACCTATTTTCCCTGTTTGTCCCCCGCTAGTAATTCCACCTACTGGCGAAGCAATATTCCCAGTAGATGTGCTGTCACTAGAGCCAGCATTGTGATTTACATAAGAATATTCTCCCCACACCGCCTCCGCCCCATAAGTAGCGTCAGTGGCGTAGTCTGCTCTGATGCCGTCGTAGTCTGCGTAAATAGTCGTACTGGTTGTCAGTGACGGTACTTTTACGTGTATCTCGTCAGCACTTACAACTTCCCTAGCCAGCTCTGTGGTCTTGGCTTCGTCACTATAAAAACGTATCGACTGTGCCTCAGCCAACGTCAAAGCCTCCCAGCCTGTCATGGCTGATGGTTTGATGTATACAGGGAAGTCAGTGTGGCTGCCCGATACCTGTGCTGCTGTTACTGGTATTGCCTTAAACGCCATTACCGTTTGGTATTACGCAATGCTTCTAATTCAGCCAACTTGTCAGCTACACCAGTGTCAGACTGTGCTAGCTCTGCCGCCTCTCGTTCTCTCTTAGCTCGTTCAATCTCCTGTTCCAGCTCCATCTCCTTAGCACTAATATCTTGTGCTTTCAGCTCCTCCTCAGTAGGCGGTACTGGCTCTGGTACTGGCTCTGGTGTTGGTGGTGCCCACTCACCCTCTGTCACAGCTTCAAAGTCAGCTTGGGCTTGTGTGACGACCTGTAGGTAGTTTTGGGTGGTGTTCTCTAACTCGGCCAAAGAACGGGCGGTCAGTCGTCGGCTGGCAATCTCCTTGTCCTTGTCCATCACCCTTGCCACTACAGAAAATGACTCACCGTGGTTTTGTTTTTCTTCTCTAATTACTTTATACATAAGGTTATTCTAATGCTATTAATACCCAGTCTGTACCATCGTACTTAAAGCCGAGCCGAATGGTATCAGTTCCTACCTCTGTTGGTAACTCATGGGTTGCACCATCTGAGTAGATAGCGTTCCAAGTTAATGCTCTGGTCGCTGTTCCTGTTAGCTCCATGTATAGCGTGTTGCCAAGTAGAGGAGTGCCTGATGGGGCAGCTATTGTGGCTGCCACAGCAAGAGCTGTTACATATAGGTCGTTACTTCTTCTGTCTCCTGTTGGTGTTAGTGTTGAGCCAGATGTTTCTGAGTTTGTGGATGTTGTTCCTATCTTTTCTCCGTTGACTTGAGCTTCGCCAGTTCCGTTAGGTGCAAGGTTAATGTCACCGTTAGCACCGTCTGTGATAGTGATGTTTCCTGTGGTGGCGTTGCCTGTTTGGAGGATGAGGTCTTGGTTGCCGTTGGATTCTAGAACTCCTGCGGCGGTATTTGCGCCCACCGAGATGCCGTTCACTCCATCACCAATTAAAATGCGAGAAGCAAGTGTGCCCCCTAGATATGTTCTAAAGTAAGCATAAGAGTTTTCTGACGCATTTGTGGTGTCTGAAGCATAAACAGCAAAATCTCCATAAAGTATTTTTTCTGCTGTACTGTTATTTCCATAGAAAAGGAGGTTGCCCGGCCACGTTGTGCCACCACTCAATGTACTTTCGTTACTGTAAAGCTCTATGGTTGCTGTGTTTCCTTGAAAGCCTTCTTGAGATTCAATTCGTACCTGTGGATTTCCAAATGTGTTATACCCATCTGGTGTGACGATGTGCAGGGCAACAGGGTCATTCGTCACATCATTCTGATTGATAGTGAGTCCTGACACATTGGCTGCATCTGGTACTGTTATTGTCTGGCCTGTTGTGAACTCATTGTCTATACTGTCTACAGTTACATTACCTGTGGCGTTAGGGAAGGTGAAGGTTTTGTCGCCGTCGTTGATTTCATCGAAGTTAAAGGACGCGTAACGGTCAGCAATTGTGGAGCCTGTTCTGAAGTAGATTCTACCACCTTCATAAGGGGCATCTAGTTCTATCCATGTTGGAGAGACGGCCAAGCTCCCGTAACTATAATCATCCTCTGTGTGGGAGTTGTCAACAAAAAGGTTAATAAAGCCAG
>PWKX01000204.1 GCA_003559585.1 Mollicutes bacterium
AGTCATCTCGAGGGGTTAATCCATGGTGGCAAGCAAGAAAACGGTAAGCGCGCCGGCACTGAAAACTTAGCTGGCATTGCCGGCACCGTGCACGCATTAGAGGCATGTCAAAAGAACTTACAACATAACGAAAAGACCATTAACGCCTTAGCCGAGTTCTTTATCCAAGAATTAAAAAATGCAGGTTTAAACATACGTTTAAACGGCGCCCCATTACATCAGCATAGATTAAACAGCATTCTCAACATTGGATTTAAAGACCAAGATGCCCATCTATTATCGTTTAAATTAAACGAACAAGGCATCTATTTATCAACCGGAAGTGCTTGTCATTCAGACGTCATTGAACCCTCACATGTCCTTAAAGCCATGAACTGCCCAGAAGCATACTTACATGGTTCCATGCGTTTTTCTATCGCACACACAACCACACAATCAGATTTATCAACCGTCATCAAAGCCCTAACAGCCTTAATTAAATCCGGTGATTGTTTGAAATCATAAAAAAAATAAACGACAACCGTGTCGTTTATTTTTTAACTAATAACGCGATATCATCATCGTTTAACACCTTAACCTCACCCTCCGCAAGCTTAGGGTCTAATTCAAGGTTATGAATTTTAATGCGTTTTAATGTTTTGACTTTATGCCCAATGGCTTCAAACATCCGCTTTACCTGATGAAACTTCCCCTCACAAATCGCTAAGCGTACAAAGTGACCTTCAACCTCAATAAGTTGTGGAGTTTTTACATCATATAGCCGGTCATGCGCATCGTATAACTGCATAGGCTTTAATAAAGCATCGGCATTGTCAACGGGCTTTTCAGTGATGACATCATAGGTTTTATAGACATCTTTATTCGGTGAAATCACATCGTGTACCAATTTGCCATCGGTGGTTAAAATCAGTAACCCGGTCGCATCTTTATCTAAGCGACCAGCGATGCTAAAATCAAACAAAGCTAAATCATCAGGCACCAAATCCATCACCGTTGGTCCACTTGGGTCTTTGGTTGAACTCAAAAAACCACGTGGCTTATGCATCATCAACGTGATATTTTCTAGATACTCAACTTGATTGCCATCGACTTTGACCACATCATGTTTAGGATCGATATGGGTCGCTGCAGACTGAACAAGTTTGTCATTAACGGTGATGCGTTTTTGTTTTGCTAAGGTTTTGATGTCTTTACGGGTGCCAACTTGCATGTTCGATAACATTTTATCTAATCTCATAGCTCTCACCAAGTTAAAAAAGGGACACAGCCCTTTTTTATTTTTTTATATTTGTCATGACACGGTACAAGGATACCCCGGTCAAATCTTTAAAATCTTTATCAATTCGCTTTTCTTCAGCTTTGTTGTTAATGATGGCGCTAAAACGGGCATATTGTTCTGTTAACGTCGTTTCCTTAACAGCTGAATGGTCTTTAGCATAGGCTTCAACGTTATCTAAAAAAGCAATCAGTTCTGTGATTTCTTCTAGATCGAAATCGTTGAAATCAAGTGGATAAGAAAAATCACTCACCAAAACAAATTCCTAACGATTTCGCGGCTTGAACAATTTGGCCTTCTGGTTCAACATACTTAGCGCCACCTTTAGAGGTTTCACCAACATCGCCGCTACCGACCACATCTTCTAAATCAACATGCGTCACCTTACGGCCTTTATAACGAACCATTTTACCGGCGCCACCTTGCATTAATAAATCGATAGCCATCACGCCGAAACGTTGTGCTAATAAACGGTCGAACTGACTGGTCATACCACCACGTTGCGTATAGCCAAGGTTGGTATAACGAACTTCATGACCTTTAATCATCTTTTGTAAGCGTGCGGTGATTTGTTCACCGACGCCACCAAGACGCTCAGAATCCGCTGAATCCTCAACGATTTCACGAACATGGACAGAACCACCTTTTTCTTTCGCACCTTCACTCACAACCACAATGCTAAAGTTTTTACCCTCAGCATCACGTTGTTTAACTTTTTCAACAACTTTATCTAAATCATAAGGAATCTCCGGTACCAAAATCACATCAGCACTACCAGCAACGCCGCCTTCAAGTGCTAACCACCCTGTGTGACGACCCATCACTTCAACGACCATCACGCGGTCGTGTGAGTAGGCTGTGGTGTGAATCTTATCCAATGAATCAACAATGCTTGTTAGGGCACTGTTGTAACCGAACGTAACATCCGTCGCTGGTAAATCATTATCAATCGTTTTAGGAACCCCGATGACAGGAATGCCTTTACGATAAAAATCACGGGCACTTGTTAAGGTCCCATCACCGCCAATAACGATTAAAGCATCGACACCTTCTTTTTTCATGTTTTCAATCGCCACATCACTGACGTCTTCATATGTGACACTGCCGTCTGCTTGTTCCATGCGATAATTAAACAAATTATCTTTATTTGACGCTTTTAAAATCGTCCCACCTTCATGCATAATCCCTGAAACTCTACGCATATCCAATTGAACAAAATTATTATGATAAAGGCCAAAATATCCCTTCAAATATCCGACAACTTCTATCCCGTACTTCCGTATCGCGGTTTTTGTCACCGCACTAATAACGGCGTTTAAACCACTACAATCTCCACCGCCGGTGATTATTCCGATTTTTTTAATTGGTTTCATTATTTTGCCTCCATAGAATTGAAACTTCCTTTTCATTATACTTTGAATTGTCCTAACACTCAATACATACACCTAAATGAAAACGTTTTTTATTGTTTGAAGCCATCAATTTCGTGTTATTATTAATAGATGGTAGCACGCAAAATGATAGGCACAACTTGATTTGTTTGCTATAATAACATTAGAGGTGATGAACCATGTTAACCATGAAAGATATTATCAGAGAAGGACACCCAACATTAACAAAAAAAGCTGATCCCATCACGTTTCCTGTCGATGATTCCATTAAAGACACATTGATTAACATGCGTGCGTTTTTAATTAATTCTCAAGACGAAAAAACCCGTGAGGCATACGAACTTCGTGAAGGCGTCGGACTGGCTGCCCCACAAATCAATCAATCGCTCAGAATGTTAGCCATTCACACTGAAGATGAGAAATTTGAAACCCATCATGATTACTTAATGATCAACCCAAAAATCATCGCCCACTCAGTAGAAGAAACCTACATGCCTGGTGGCGAGGGCTGCTTAAGCGTTGACCGTGAGGTTGAAGGCTTGGTGCCAAGGTATAAAAAAGTAACGGTTAAAACACATCTACTAGACCCAAATACAAAAGACGTCTATGAAACAACCCTTAAATTAAGAAACTTTCCAGCGATTGTCTTCCAACATGAACTTGACCACATTAACGGCATCATGTTCACCTCAAGAGTCAAACCAACTTTAGAAGGCATCAAACCAATTGTATTTAAGCCATTAGAAGAACCATCCAATGATAATGAAAATAAAAAGGAGGCATCATCATGAAATTATTTATTGATACAGCCAATGTAGAACACATTAAAGACATTGCATCACTAGGTATTTTATCTGGGGTCACCACCAACCCAACACTGATCGCTAAGGAAGGCCGTGATTTTGAAGAAGTGCTCAATGAAATCACAAGCATTGTCGACGGTCCAATTAGCGGAGAAGTCATTTCACTAAAAAGCGAAGAAATGATTGAAGAAGGGCGTAAAATTGCAGCGATGCACGAAAACATGGTTGTTAAAATCCCAATGACTAAAGAAGGGCTTAAAGCCGTTAAGATCCTTTCAAAAGAAGGCATTAAAACCAATGTAACCTTAATCTTCAGTGCCAATCAAGCTTTATTCGCAGCTTTAGCTGGCGCAACCTATGTCAGCCCATTCATCGGTCGTTTAGATGATACCTTACATGATGGCATCAGCGTCATTGAAGATATCAGACAAATTTTTGATATTTACGACCTTGATACAGAAATCATCGCCGCTTCTATTCGCAGTCCTAAACACATCGCTGATAGCGCATTAGCTGGCGCACACATTGCCACCATTCCTTACGATGCATTTGAAAAAGCCTTTAAGCACCCTTTAACAGACAAAGGCATTGACGCATTTTTAGC
>PWKX01000097.1 GCA_003559585.1 Mollicutes bacterium
CATAAGAGGTTCTTTTTTTGCATCAGATAAAATTCCTCTTAAATTGGGAATCGCTGCTGATATCAGCAGCGTCAACTATATAATAAGAGATATATTTTATATGTCTGGTGCTGAGATTGACCAAAAAAGAATGGTACTTGAATGTGTCTATGCTTCTGATAAAGATTTTCCTCATGTCTTTTATTTTGACTCTTTTAATACACGGCTCATAAAAAGAAAAGGAAACAAAACTCCAAATAAAAGCCTGTGTAATTATATGAGGTTAAAATCAGAACTCATTGAAAAAGAAACAAGAGGATTCGTTTCCGATTATTTCACTGAAGAAGATGAAAAAGACATCATGGAATGGGATTTTCATGACGCAAAGCACGTAAGACTCACCATAATAGAAGAGTTAAACGGTAAAAAGATAAATGTATGCCCTTTTTGTATATTGATGCAGAAAAAGAAATATGATTGTACACCCTGCTCATACAGAAAAACACATGGCTCTTGTGATGATGAAAAATCAGCATTCAGAAGATTTAATATTATTCTGTCTTGGTTGCATAAGTCTTTGTATGATTTTCACAAAGAAAACAAACAGGCTCTTTTAGAAAGTCTTGAAATATCTGATCTTTAAAAAAGGAGAATTACATGAGTCCTAATCCTCACCAATTTCTTTTAAGGTGGTATGCTAAAAAATATCACAGGATGTATTACCGAGTGGTTTCTATGGAAGAATTATATCAGGATGTCTATGAAATATATATGGAGTGTTTCTCTTCATATGATTCTTCAAAGGGAGCTTCTTTTCTCACATGGCTTGATATTAACATAAAAGGGAGATTGTACAGAAAATATAACCAAGGGGATTTGTACTTTGAACACTACGAAGATCACATAAACAAAGAAGCAGACAGGTTCGCAGATGCCTATGAGTATAAATACATGAGCAGCAGCAGATCCCCGGAAAAAGAATACCTCTTTATGGAATCCCTGACTATGCTTTCTGAGGAAGCTCAAAAGATTGTGAGCTTTGTTCTCGGGGATATAGAAGAACTCGGCATAGCCCCCTCATCCTCTTCCAAAAAAATAAGAGGAGCTATAAAGAGATATTTTAATAAAACAATGGGGCTTTCGCATGACAAAACAAACAAAGCCTTCAGGGAGATAAAACAACTTGTAAATGAATTATGATACGAGGACACCATGCCAATAACAGGGCCAGAGGAAATCAAAAAGAGCCTAAAGAAAGAAGAATATGTGATAGGAGCTTTGCTCACTTTACACAACAAAACAAATAATGCAGTAATAAACAAACTCACGAATCAATATCTTAAAAAAGGATCTATATCAGAACAACAACTGAAACTCATAAGACCCCACTTATACAAGTACATAGACAAACTGGATGAGTTGGGTGGTTTATTTCCGGTCAAGAACAAAAAGAAAAAAGAAAAGGAGGTTCTAAAAGGAAAGAGAAAACAAAAGCATGTCGCTTTCTTTGATGACAAGAAACACAAATTCATTGTGTTCTCTAAAAAAGATTCTTTGCTCGAAGAAGAATTGAAAAAAGTGGACTCGACTCTCAAATATCATCCTGATGTTCTCGGGAGTTACTGGATTGTGTCTGCCAATGCTCATGTGCTTCAATTGTTGGAGGACAGGGGATTCACATTGGCAGAGGAAGTAAAAGAGTGGAAGAAAACCAGAGTGTCGTTGAGTAAGATTTCAGACGAACTCCATATACCCAATATGAAGAAAGGAATGGGCCTCAGACCCTTCCAAAACATAGCCGTGAACTTCATACAAAACAGGAAGGGAAGGGCTTTGATAGCGGATCAAATGGGCCTCGGAAAGTCTGTAGAGGCATGGGCGTGGTGTTTGTTGAATGCTCCTGACATATATCCCGTATTGATTGTGTGTCCGGCAACGGCTAAATATACATGGGAGCATGAGATACAAAAATTCACAGAAGACCTCCCCAAAATAGAAATACTTGAAGGAAGAACTCCATATATCTTTAATGCAGAGGTGGTCATTATAAACTACGACATTCTCATGTATTGGAGCGGCATTCTCGCTATGAAAGAATTCAAAACACTGATAGCGGATGAGGCTCACAAAATAAAACACATAAACACAAAGAGAACAGTACACTTTAATAAAATCGCTCAAAAAACACCTCATTTAATTGGACTTACAGGTACTCCAATTGAAAACAGGCCCATAGAAATATATAATATAGCAAATCTCATTGATCGTTCTTTATTTCCTTCGAGGTGGAGATTTGGGATTGATTTCTGTGACCTGAAAAGAAAACCCGATTATTCAGGAGCATCAAATACCGCTCGTCTCCATCAGGTATTAACAAAAGAAATAATGTTGAGGAGAACAACAGAAGAGGTTCTCCCTGATATGCCTCAAAAACAATACATAGTCAACGTAATGTCCTTGAACAACACTGACGAGTACATGCAAGCAGAAGAAGATTTTATACAATTCTTGAGGAGATATGATCCCAAGAAAGTCACAAAAGCCAAAAGAGGAAAAGCCCTTTCAAAAATCAGCTACCTTAAAAAACTCTCTATTGAAGGAAAACTCAACAATTGTATTCAATGGATCAAGGATATACTGGAAACCGAAGACAAGTTCGTGGTCTTTGCTGATAGGAAATTTGTTATAGCAAGACTCATGGAAGAATTCAAAGGAATGGTGGTAAAAATAGATGGTGATGTTCCTACAAAACAAAGGCACGAAAATGTACAGAGATTCCAAACTGATCCAAGTATAAAACTCTTTGCAGGAAACCTTGTTGCTGCCTCTGAAAACATCACACTCACTGCTGCCAATAAAGGAGCCTTTCTTGAGTTCCCCTTTTCTCCAGGCAGAATAGATCAGGCCGGGAGTAGGATATTACGGATTGGTCAGGAAGCAAATTCAGTTATGCTCTATTATCTCATTGGAAAGAACACAATTGACGAGCACATTATAAACCTCGTGGACGCAAAGAGAATTAATATAAACAGAATAGTAGACGGAAAGGAGACTGAAGAAGGAGAAATCGTTTCTGAACTCATTAATATCTACAAAAGAAAAGGAGAATAAAAATGAATAGTGTATCATATGAAAGCTCATACATCATTGTTGAAGATCAGGAAATTCCTCTGATCATTAAAGTTGAATACTTTCCCCCAATGAAAGGAGCAGTTCGTGACGGAAGACAGATAGAGCCAGACGAACCAGAGGGATACGAGCTCAAAGAAATATACATGCATACTGGTCGGCATGTGCTTGACAAAGAGATAAAACCGGCAGAATGGGTTTGGGATCTCGTTAATTATGATCCCAACATTGAGCGACTTTTACTTCAACGAGCAGGATTAAAGGAGGAATAATGTTTTTTAAATCACTTAGAAACGAAAAAGAACCCGTTGGAGGATTTGAAAAGAAAATAGAGGAGATTGAAGAGAAAATAAAAAAAATGAAAAGAAGAATAGATCAACTGGAATGCGAGCACCCTGAGACCTGTATTGTATTTGAGAAATCAATTTATTATTTTGTAAGATATAAAAAGAAGTGTTCACGATGCGGTTTCGTTTTGAAAGCATACGAAAATGCGGAACAATATTATTCAGCTATGAAAGATCATGCTGAATACATGATAACAACAAATGAGGAGGAATAATGTTTACTGCATCTATAAAAACAAGAACAAGCAGTGTGAAATCCTTTTTTGAAGTGGAGACAAATACGCTTTGTGTAATCAAAGAAATTCCTTTTCACCTTGTTGAAAGGGAAATGATGTCTGAAGAGGAACACTATGATTTAAAAAATGCTGTTGTGTTCCGATTAGAAATCTCAGTAGACCAATTTGTATTTATGGACATGACGCATTGTAAATTATATGACGATTTTGATGAAGATATGCTTCAGCAGATCAAAGTAGAAATTCTGCCTCCCGGATCACTTATCGAGCTCTTAGTAAAGTGAGGATACCTTATGTCTTTTAATGAATTTGAAGAGAAATGGGCTGATGTAAAAGAAGTGCCTGGATATCAGATTTCTAATCGTGGTCTTTTAAGGCACAA
>PWKX01000019.1 GCA_003559585.1 Mollicutes bacterium
GGGAGACAACGCCATTAGAACATTTACCAATGATCGTTATCAACAAGTTATGAATGACAACCCAGATGCTATCATTGAAGTTGTTGATACATTTGGAGATACATTATATCGCTTCGAAGTTATTGGCGAAGATGGTTCAGAACATACCATTTCTCTTTCTACCTTGCAATATAATACATTGGTGAATCTTTTCTCTGGTCAAATCGTACCAGATGAAGCCTTTACCGATGATGTTGAAGAGTTTTTTGCCTTAAATGTTGATTTACCGATTGATGTTGTGGAAGATGCCATGTTCCATTTAGAGTTTTATATGGGCCAATTCTTAGAAGCTGGCCAAATTTCAAACGGTGAAGATGTATTAGATGAAGCTTTATATGATTTACGTGAACGCGATGATTTAATGTACCGTGTCCGTGTAGACCACTTCCAATTGGTTGGTTATACAGATCGTGCGCCTTCTTATTGGTTTGGGACAGATAATAATGGCCGTGATTTATTCACCCTCATTTGGTTAGGCGCTAGAACCTCACTCATTATTTCGTTTACCGTTGCGATATTAAATATTTTCATCGGTATCGTTTTAGGCGCACTTGGAGGGTATTACGGTGGTAAATTTGACCTTTATACCCAACGTTTATTTGAAATCATTGGTGGTATACCATTCTTACCTGCCTTGACGTTACTTGTTATGCGTTTTGGTAGTGCACCATGGGTGGTTGTACTTGCCTTTACCTTAACAGGTTGGATTGGGCCCTCACGGACAGTCCGTGCTCAATTCTACCGCTATAAAAACCGTGAATATGTGCTTGCAGCTAGAAGTTTAGGTGCTGGCGATGGCAGAATCATGTCAAGACATATTTTCCCGAATGCGGTTGGTACCATTGTGACCGCCACCATTTTGATGATTCCTATGGTTATCTTTACAGAAGCCACGTTCTCATTCCTCGGTATCATTAACTATGGTTCAATGACAAGTATTGGTCGTTTGGCTAATATTGGTCAAACATACATGCATCAAAGTTTCCACTTACTACTTTACCCATCAATCTTCATTTCGTTACTAATGCTGTCATTTAATATGTTTGGTAACGGCCTAAGAGATGCATTGAATCCATCGCTAAGAGGAGTTGAAGAATAATGGCTGAAAAAAACACAATAGAAAAAGTATTAGAAGTTAAAGACTTAGCCGTTTCATTCAAAACAACCAACGGAACCGTCAAAGCGGTTCGAGGCATTTCGTTTGATTTATTCAAACAAGAAACCTTAGCGATTGTTGGTGAGAGTGGTAGTGGTAAATCGGTTACATCACGAGCCATCATGGGTATTTTAGCAGGTAACTCTATCCATGAAGGCGGAGAAATTATGTATGCTGGTAAAGACATCATGAAAATCAGTGAAGAAGACTTACATAAAATCCGTGGTACAAAAATTTCGATGATTTTCCAAGATCCAATGTCAAGTTTGAACCCAATTATGAAAGTTGGGAAACAAATCTCTGAAGCCCTAAGATTAAAAATGGGACTTTCTAAAGATGAAGCCACCAAACGTGCGCTAAATTTGATGAAAGAAGTTGGGATTGATGAAGCTGAAAAAAGAATCCATCAATATCCATTCCAATTCTCTGGTGGTATGCGTCAACGGATTGTTATCGCGATTGCGCTAGCCAATGATGCTGAAATTCTAATTTGTGATGAGCCTACCACAGCATTAGATGTTACCATCCAAGCTCAGATTCTTGACTTATTAAATCGTCTTAAAGTAGAGCGTAACCTTTCCATCATCTTTATCACCCATGACCTTGGTGTTGTGGCGCATATGGCAGACCGTGTTGCGGTTATGTATGCTGGTAAAATTGTTGAATACGGCACCGCTCAAGAAATATTTTATGATCCAAAACATCCGTATACTTGGGCTTTATTATCAAGTATGCCAGATATTGAAACTGAAGAAAAACTATTTGCCATTCCTGGGACACCACCAGATATGCATTTCCCTCCTAAAGGGGATGCGTTTGCGGCTAGAAACAAGTATGCATTGGGCATTGACTTTGAAGAACAACCGCCAATGTTTAAAATTTCTGACACACATTATGCCGCTACATGGCTCTTAGATGAACGTGCGCCAAAAGTTGAAATGCCTGAGATTTTACAACACCGTATTGAACGCATGCGCAGTCAGCATAGCATCGATTTACCAGGCGCTAAAGGTGGCGAGAAAAAATGACAACAAATAACAAACAAGAACCAATTTTAAGAGTTGAAAATCTTCGTCAGTATTTCACCTCTGGTACCGGTAAGAAAAAACTGGTTGTTAAAGCGGTTGACGGGATTACATTGACCTTGCATAAAGGTGAAACCTTAGGTTTGGTTGGTGAATCTGGCTGTGGTAAAACAACCACTGGACGTTCAATCATTAACCTTTATGATATCGTTGATGGTGCGGTTTATTTTAAAGATGTCAAAATTGCCGAGGGGGCTATGCAATTTGAAAAACAAATTGATGCCCTTAAGGAAAAGAAAAAAGAATTGAAAAAAGCCGTGAAAGAACAAGAAGCATCAACATCACAAGCTGATTTAGATTCATTCATGGAAGACTATCAAAAACAAATTAAAGAGCTTAAATCACGCATTAGACAAGCAAGACGTCTTAACGCTGAAAACAAAGATTATTATGACAAAATCCAAATGATTTTCCAAGACCCGATTGCATCCTTAAACCCCAGAATGACGGTTAAGGAAATCATCGCAGAAGGTTTAAGAATTAATGGCGAGCGTGATGAAAAACTCATTCGTAAAAAAGTTGCGGACGTTTTAGAAATTGTTGGGCTATTACCAGAACATGCGGTTCGTTACCCACATGAATTTAGTGGTGGACAACGTCAAAGAATCGGTATCGCCCGTGCACTCATCATCGATCCTGAAGTCTTGATTGCTGATGAACCAATTAGTGCCCTTGATGTTTCTATTCAAGCACAGGTCATTAACCTACTTAACAACTTAAAAGATGAATTCGGTTTATCTGTACTCTTTATTGCCCATGACTTATCCGTGGTCAAGTATTTCTCTGACCGTATTGCGGTTATGTATTTTGGTCATATTGTCGAAATGGCAGATTCTAAAGAACTGTTTAAAAACCCTCTTCATCCTTATACAAGATCGTTATTATCTGCAATTCCAGTACCTGACCCTGAATTTGAGCGCCACCGTAAACGATTCGCGTATCATCCTTCTGATCATAATTACGGCCCTGGCAACATGCCTGAATTTCACGAAATTAAACCTGGTCACTGGATTTATGCGTCTAAACAAGAAGTTGACAACTACAAAAAAGATCTCAAATAATTTAAACAGGACAATATCAGCTTAGATATTGTCCTGTTCATTAGAGAACCAAAGGTGGTGTTATCATGAAAAAATATCTATTTATGTTTAGCCTTGTTAGTATCATGTCTGTTTTTTTCTATTTGATGGTCATGATTTGGGCTGATTATTTTAACGCTGAAGCGTGGACTGGCACACAAACAATCATAGAGACAATCACCAACATCGCGTTTGCCACAGGCGTTTTTGTGCTTGGCATTGGTTTAATCATTGTCATTGGTAATTCTGGTTTATTTGACATATTAGTTTATGGTACAAAGAAGTTTTTCTTTACCGTCATTAACGCAAAACAAAAATTAAAAGCCATGGAACCTGACTACTATGAATATACAGTGAAAAAAAGAGAACGCGATCGGGCCCCAGCCTTTCCAATCATTGTGGTTGGTTTGATTCATGTGTTGGTGGCTATTGCATTAAATCTTTATTTATACTCAATCAGATAACCATCACAAATAAGACATCAACGCTACACGGCGTTGATGTTTTTAGTTTGTGCTTTGACGTTTTGAAAAAATGAAGCCTAAATCAGATGTCTTCATCTCTTTACATACTTTTATTTATGAACAAAAACCAAAAAAGTGTCTATTTCAAGGGCTTTTAGTCTATATGTGTTGTTGAATGTTACCCATAATCAACTGTAACTTAATAC
>PWKX01000119.1 GCA_003559585.1 Mollicutes bacterium
GGTCGCTTACAATGTAACAGGGGCGATATGAGCAATCTGACTTTTTAAGGAAGGCTGGCTACATAAAAACTATAGCAGACTTTAAAGTTACGGAAATCCTGTCTCAAATCATAGTCTGATGATTTTGGTTATCGGGATATTCTGCAATCTCTGAGTGTTTTTATAAGCTGCTGTTATTAGTGCGCTTAAAGTAACCCATAGAAAAAAACTTTCACTTTTTTCGTAAAAGTTTGTAACAAAACAGGTATAAGCTACTCCTATTATTAGAAGAAATTAATAGTTTTTATTGACATGATTAAGATTTATTAATATTATGTGATTGCATGAAAGCTCTTGCACGAATCGAGGTCATGCAACAGCTCTCAATACAATCTGAAAATCAACAAACACGGAAGGCAAAAATGGGACCCTCCTATTTGCCTTTCTTTTTCTCACTTAAAGTAGGAGACAATTATGGGTCAACAGCAATTACTTCTCGTTATACTTGTAACAATTCTTGTGGGAATCGCCACAGTTGTTGCTATCAACGTTTTCGGCACAGCTGCTGAAGATGCAAACCGTGATGCCGTACGTCAGGACCTTCTGCAAGGTGCTACTGCTGCGCAGGGTGTATGGTCCAAGCCGGAAATGCTTGACGGAGCCGGACAAGACTTTACTAATGTATCAGATGACCTGATTCAGCGACTGGGTATGCCTATTACAGAAGGTCATGCTTCTTGTACTGACGCACCTGGAACTTTTGGAAATGAAAACGGTTGCTATGAAGTTACCGTAGTGAATGCCAGTGACTTTGAGCTTACCGGCGTTCCGACCAGTGGTGGTGCAGACATTGTCGCCACTGTCACAAGGAATCCGGAAACTCGCCAATGGAGTGTCGGTATGGCTGACGCTGGTGAAACAGCTACTCAAACGAATTAGAACATTTCAAGTAGGCAAATGTTTATTTTCATTAAAAAGGCTCCTTCGGGAGCCTTTTTAATTTTCGGGATATGAAGACCAATATTGGACTCTCCTGTTTTATAATATTTTTCACCCTGCTGTTCCTGACTGTCATATATGTGATAATATATGCCGTTGATTTCAGGGGTTTCGAGGTCATATTCATAAGCAATTGGCTGGAAGAGTTTCCTCTCGCCCCGATTTTCTGGATTCATATATTCACCGAAGGGGCGCTTGTAGAAAACATGCAGTGGTTGTATCTGGCACTTTCCATAGTATTTGCTTTCGCTGTTTTTATCATCAGGGCCAAAGACAAACCTCTCTTTTCAAACCCCTGGATCTATCTGTTGATCGGCCTCTCCATCATGCTTGTTGAGGATGCCCGTAACATCCGCCACAAAACCACCGACTTTCTGAGCTCTGTAGTATTTAATGTGGAAACATCGTTTCATGTATTGCCCGGATTGACTCTCAGAACCGTCACCGAACTTGTCATATACACGATTATCGGTGGCATAATGCTGTATGCATTCATTGGAATCATTCGAAATAAAAATGCAGACAAAACCGGGAAAATATTTTTGACTTCCGGGTTTGTTTTTTATGGCATAGCGGCCATTTCCTCTGCAACAAGAGGAGTTGGCGACTGGTATGACCGGGTCGGGACGAATGTGCTGAATAGCTTGATTAGCAGATCCGACATCACCTGGTCGGGGGAAAGCATGATCTATTATAACAGCTCCCTGGGGTTCTGGTTTATGGATTTTATCGTTGAAGAATCACTTGAACTGATGGGTGCGGCTTTCCTCCTTTCCTCACTGATTATTTTCTTCACCACCCAATACCATCACACATACCCACCTGCCAAAACCTCACAATAACCATTTCTTCGAAAATCCATTTTTGTCGAAGCTCACCTTTTTGATCAGGTATGGCAAACCTGTAAATAGTACTAAAATTAAAATCAGATTCTCCCAGAAAAAAATATTCATGGTAAGTAACGTAGCGAAATGCAGTGGCACGATTACAGCCAGCCACATATACCTGAATCGATTTGATACAAGAATCAAAGGGCTCAGTATTTCAAATATGGTTATAACAACGAATCCGGTTTTAAAAGCAATATCAAACAGTTTGTACTGAAATAAGTCCAATCCAAGCGTATTATTGATTCCGGAAAAATTCAATCCCTGTACTGCTACAAAACGCAAAAGGACATCACCTGTAAAAATATCAACCCCACCATAAATTACCCGGTGTACGCCGATAAAACTATACGGGAGGCTTAAACAAACAGCCATAAAAAGTAACGGTGCAATATAGAAGTTGTCCTGACGCTTTACTTTTGTTATTCCTAAAATAGAAAGCCCGTCTGATGCCGGAAATAATGTCAAAATTATAGTACATAACAGAACAGCTATTTGAGCATGGTTGGTAAATCCGTAATATCCCCTTACAATTGAATCGAATAACAAGATAAGCATCAAAGTAAAAACGGCCACAGGGATCCATGGCCGAATTCCAACCATACACAACACACAACAGAAAAGCAGCAGCCATTTTAATCCTGTCAAAAATTCGCTGGTGAATATCAAATCAACAACAGGATCCGAAAGCGACATAAAGAAAAGTTGATAAACACCCCATGTCGAAAAACTTTCAACCGGCAAATAAGCGTAAACATCAATCGGGGTATTTAGAATCAGGACGAGCCAAATTCCGTACACTGTACATCGAACCATCCCGAGTACCTGGTGATCCGCTTCACTATGCAGAAAGCTAAAGTTCGCCATTAATCTCCAGTGTATAAGAAGGTGTTCTGTGTAAGCTTTCCAGGCCTTGCCAATTGTGAACTGGAATACTCACTAAATAGATATCAAATCGAACAACTTTTGAATCCGGGTTTTGCCTTTCATATATCAGGGTAAGTCCGGTAAGAAATGAATCCAGTTTTTTTTGATCAACCCGGGCAACCATTTCGTCACTATCAGGAAATCTGTTTACAATTCGATCCATATTCTCCACTTTTCGCATAAAAGCCCTCCGTGAGAAGAACGTTAAATCACGGAACGGGTAATGTAATTCTGTACCATCATCGAGCGAAATAAGAAACTCCGTATATGTGTTTCCAGTATATTTATCCGAATACATTCCCCAGTATGAAAATGGATATGTAAGTTTGTTATTTTTCAAACCTTGTCCCAAAATAGTGCAGAATAGGATTAGTGAAATTATTGTTACACGCAGCACTCCCAGGCCTTCAAAAAAACGCAATGCATCCAATTTGTAAATCAGGAATAAAACAAAAAGGATATAAACGAATATTTCAAGAGTGACGAAATTCATAATTTCGGGTCAGCTTTCGGAAAAGCCGGTACTCCCGGAGTTTTTTTCAGGTTTAAGACTAATGTAACATCCCTTATTCCAGCAAGGTGTAATTCCAATAAAACTAACGAAGAATTGAACATAGTTGTAATTCGCAATACTTTGAAATTATTTTTATTATTAAGATTTATTAATTGTAATTTACGGGTATCCCTTATTCACTTTATGTGTCTTCTCCATGCAACAGTTTCGCTTTCAAGCCATATCATCCACCGGGAAACTGGTTCAGGGCGAATTTGAGGCCGAGAATAAAAAGAAAGCCCAGGCCAAGGTAGACAAGCTGATCCGGGCAAAAAATCTCAAGTCGAAAGGGCTTGAGGTGAAAAAGAATTTTACCTACAAAGTCCGGAAAGGTAACGCATCGCCCGTATCCGGGGAACAGGAAGCCTATTCCAGGGAAGAAGTTGAGCGGGCACTCGTTAAGCTCGGATACGAAGTCATTAAAATTGAAAAAAAGCTATTCAATTTTAAAGGCGGCGTTCCCGGAAACGAAGTTGTCACATTTATCCGTTTATCCGCCGACCTCCTCCGCCAAAAGCTGCCATACGACCAGATTCTCGACCTTCTGTATGAGGACACGCCCAACAAGCGGATGAAAGACACCATCAAAACCATTCAGAAAGACCTGAAGGACGGAAAGGAGGGAATGGATGTCTATGGGAAGCATGAAGACATTTTTGGCAAATTTGCCTGCTATA
>PWKX01000184.1 GCA_003559585.1 Mollicutes bacterium
AATCGTAATTGCGAACACTTATGATCGCAAACCTGTCACGGTTGGTGATTTAGGAGCTGAAGGTGCGATTACACTCATTTTACGTGATGCGATTAAACCAAACCTTGTTCAAACGTTGGAAAACACACCGGCGCTTGTTCACGGTGGTCCATTTGCAAACATCGCTCATGGTTGTAACAGTATCATTGCCACAAACATGGGCCGTAAAATGGCAGATTATGTTATCACTGAAGCAGGTTTTGGTGCTGATTTAGGGGCAGAGAAATTTTTGAATATTAAAACCAAACAAGCTGGATTTGACCCAAGTGCGGTGGTGATTGTTGCGACCGTTAGAGCTCTAAAAATGCACGGCGGTGTTAAGAAAGATGCGTTGAAAGATGAAAATGTAGATGCACTTAAACAAGGGGTTGAAAACCTTCAAAAGCATATCGAAACCATTCAAGCCTTTAACTTACCCTACGTTGTAGCTGTAAATCACTTTGTGCATGATACCGACAAAGAACACGAGGCCTTAGCCGAATGGTTAGAAGCCAATAATCATCCTTATGCAATGAGCAAAGTTTGGGCTGAAGGCGGGCAAGGCGCTGTTGATTTAGCGCATAAAGTCTTAGCTCAAATTGAAGCTAACAATCAACCGTTCAAACGCTTATATGAGGATGAACAATCGATTGAAGAAAAAATCAATGCGATTGCTAAAACAGTGTATGGCGCTAAAACCGTTAACTTTTCTAAAAAAGCAAAAAATCAATTACGTAAGTTCAAGCGTGAAGGCTGGGACAATTTACAAGTTTGTATGGCGAAAACACAAATGTCTTTATCAGATGATCCGAAATTATACGGACGCCCACGTGACTTCGAGATCACCATTAGAGAATTATCGCCATCAATTGGCGCCGGTTTTATCGTGGCATTAACAGGTGAGATGATGACCATGCCTGGATTGCCAAAAAGACCAGCAGCCATGGATATGGATATTGATGAAGATGGCAACGCCAAAGGCTTATTCTAAAATGATAATAGAAGATTCGCACAGTCAATCGCTGTGCGACTCTTCGTTTTATGATAACTTAAATCAAAAAGGAGTACACTGCACAGCTCATAGCAGTGAATGATAACATGACTAGATTTGATGAATTTAAAGATATTCAAAAGAAACTAAAAGCATACGGACTGGTTTTAAACATCGCTTCTTGGGACTCAAACACAGAAGCGCCCAAAGATTGTTTTCCGTATCGTTCTGAGATGCTATCAATCATAAGTGGTGAACACTTTTCATTAATGACCTCTCAAACCTATCAAGATATCATCCGTGATTTATTAGATCAACAAGATGATTTAAGTGAAACGCAATATAAAGAGGTTGAAAAAGCAAAAAAATCATTAGATAAAATCGTTAAAATTCCAAAACATGAGTATGTCGAGTTTTCAAAACTTAGAAACATGGCTAATCGTGTTTGGGAAGAAGCAAGAGAAAACGAAGATTTCGAACAGTTTAAACCATATTTAGAAAAAATCATTGATTTCCAAAAGAAAATGGTCTCTTATCGTTCAAGTACCACACAACCATATAATGTGTTACTTGATGATTATGAAGAGGGCATGGACATGGATAAGTATGATCACTTTTTTCAAACGATTAAAGATGAGTTGGTTCCATTTGTTCAAGACATTTTAAACAATAAACCGAAAGAAAAACCATCGTACATCACTGAGTCATTTCCAAAACAAAAACAAAAGCAGTTTGTTGAATATTTACTTGAGGTATTTGATTATAATCTTAATCGTGGTGTTTTAAAAGAAAGTGCTCATCCCTTTACTTGGAACACACATTCTAAAGATGTTCGCTTAACTGTGAGGTATTTAGAAAACTATGTTTTCTCATCTATCTTTGCAGCAATTCACGAGTTAGGCCATGCACTTTATGAACAACAGGTCGATGAGATGTTTGATATGACCAATTTAAATAGTGGTGCCTCAATGGGCATTCACGAATCACAATCACGTTTTTACGAAAACATCATTGGACGTTCTAAAGCGTT
This sequence comes from Mollicutes bacterium, assembly GCA_003559585.1. Classification (GTDB taxonomy): domain Bacteria; phylum Bacillota_I; class Bacilli_A; order Izemoplasmatales; family Izemoplasmataceae; genus B1SED10-225. The sequence continues at coordinate 2,040 of PWKX01000184.1, forward strand.
TTGGGAAGCGCATTTTGATAAGCTTAAAACATTATTCTCACATCAATTAAAAGATGTCGAAATCGATGATTTTTATCATGCGATCAATTGGGTTGAAGAAAGTTTCATTCGCGTTGAAGCAGATGAGTTAACCTATCCGCTTCATATCTTACTTAGATATGAGTTAGAACGGGCTATTTTTAATGATGGCATCAGTGTTGATGCATTGCCCGAACTTTGGAACAAAAAAATGAAATCATACTTAAATGTTGATGTTGAAAAACCAAGTGATGGCATTTTACAAGATGTGCATTGGAGTGGGGGTGCCTTTGGTTATTTCCCAACCTATGCTTTGGGCAGTGCTTATGCGGCACAACTTTATTATGCGATGAAAGAAGCGTTAGATATAGAGAAACTTGTTAAAGATAACAACATCAAAGCGATTAATACTTGGTTAAAAGAAAACATTCATTGTTTTGGCTCTCGTTTAAAACCAGAAGAAATCATCCAAAAAGTGACCAATGAACCGTTTAATCCTAAGTATTATATTCGGTATTTAAAAGAGAAGTACACGGAGTTATACTTGAAAAAATAAGGATGTGACACGATGTTGAAAACCTATCACGAAAACAGTGATTTATTACTGAATCAATTAAAAAAAGGTGTGTTTTTAACAGTTAAAGATAAAGAAGGTCGTCTTAACACCATGACCATTGCTTGGGGTCATATTGGTGTGATTTGGTATAAACCTGTCTTCATTGCTTTTGTGACAGCCTCAAGGTATACCTATGACTTATTAAGACGTGCTGATGATTTTACTGTGAATGTGCCTTATGAAAACACGATGAAACAGGAACTCGAGATGGCAGGGACGCTATCAGGTCGAGATGTGGATAAGTTTAAAAAAACTGGTTTAACAGTGAAACCTTCTAAACATGTTCATAGTCCGGTTATTGATGGTTGTCAAATGCAGCTTGAGTGTAAGATTATATACACACAAACACATGAACCCGGATTATTACCTGAAGATGTGAAAAAGAAGTATTATCAAAGCCACGATACACATATTATGTTTTATGGTGAAATCGTGGCATCATACCTTAAGGAGGATAAATAAAATGGCTGAATTATTAGACGGAAAGGCATTATCAAAAAGCATTCGTGCTGAGGTTAAAAAAGAAGTGGCCTCGTTGGTTGAAAAAACCAATAAACCACCACATTTGGTGGTCGTTCTTGTGGGGGAAGACCCTGCTAGTCAAAGTTATGTGCGTGCTAAAAATAGGGCTTGTGAAAGAGCGGGGATTAAAAGCACAATCATTAATAAAGACGAAAGCACACCAGAAGCAGAATTGATCGATCTCATTAGAACGTTGAACGCTGATCATGATGTGCATGGTATTTTGGTTCAATTACCACTACCGAAGCACATGGATGCGAACAAAGTGATTGATACCATTGAACAAAATAAAGACGTGGATGGGTTTCATCCTTTAAACATTGCGGCTTTACAAATTGGGACACCAGGTGTGTTACCTGCGACCCCAAAAGGCATCATGACAATGCTTGAGAGTACGGGACAAAGCTTAGAAGGTAAAAAAGCAATTGTGGTTGGACGAAGCAACATTGTTGGAAAACCAGTTTTACAACTATTACTACGTAAGAACGCTACTGTAACGATTGCGCATTCAAGAACACAAAACCTTGCGGATGAAGTTAAAGCGGCCGATATCGTTGTAGCTGCTGTTGGTCGTGCGCATATGATTAAAGGCGATATGATCAAACCAGGTGCCATTGTGATTGATGTTGGGGTTAACCGTGTGGATGATAAACTCGTGGGCGATGTTGATTTTGAAGCTGCTAAAGCCAATGCTTCTTACATTACCCCAGTACCTGGTGGGGTTGGGCCAATGACCATTGCATCCTTACTGCAAAACACAGTAGAATGTTATAAAATACTTGAAACATAGTTAGTCATCGTTTACATTAAGATAAGCTAAC
>PWKX01000028.1 GCA_003559585.1 Mollicutes bacterium
GAAGAGTTGTTTAAAGTGGTGCCACACAGAGGAAGGCCCCTAATTGTCACAGGGGATCATGTTCTTTCTTTAAAGCAGATGGATTCTGATAATGTTGTGGATATTCCTTTAAACGAGTACCAGAAACAGGATCAGGAATTCAAAAACACACACATGCTGTACCGAGTTCCTATTGATTGGCCTGAACAAGAAGTGCCGATTGACCCGTATCTTATTGGGGCTTTTCAGAATGGCTCGTCAAGACAAGATGAAGGAATCCCACAAGAGCATAAAGTGAATTCCAGAGAAGTCAGATTACAGTGTTTAGCTGGATTGGTCGATAGTTTTGGTTTCATGGATGGGGAATCCATTAAGTTTATATTTAAAAGTGAGCGGATTTCTGACGATGTTTTGTTTTTGGCTCGATCACTTGGATTGTACGCAGATAAAATCATTGGATTTAGACAGAAGTATTCGGTAAAAATATCCGGGGACTGCTCTATCATTCCTTCACGCATTCTCAGAAAAAAGTGTGAAAAAAGAAGTGATTGGAAGGATGTTCTTGTTTCAAATATTAAAGAAGTGAAATCTGCCGGAGAACGTGAATATTATGGATTCATGCTTGACGGCAATCACAGGTACGTTACAGGTGATTTTACAGTAACACACAATTCCTATGCTGTGTGTCTTTTGCAATTGTGGAAATTCATGTGCTTTCCTCGCCAATTAATAGTGCTTGGAGCTAATTCAAAAGATCAGGTGCGTTTTGTCCATTATGACATTATCCGAGACATGGTTTTAAATTCTCCAAATATTCTGAGAATGATTGGGACAAAAAACATCCAGGAGAAGATGCTTTCTATCAGGAATGCAAAGGGAGAGGTAGTGAGTTCCATAAGAGCTATTTCTTCTTTCTCTGGTATTGTGTCCAATATTACTGGATATACCTTTTCAGAAATATTTGATATGAAGAACCCCAAGTTCTTTGTGCAGCTCGATGGATCTATTCGTGCCATATCAAATGCATTTGGAGCAATTGACTCTACGGTGTCTGTAAAAGATCATATTTTGTATCGCTTGTATAAAACCCACGGAGATAAAAACGATCCTTCTTTATTCTTTCATCACAGAGAATCTCCTCTATTGACCCACAATGATTTTTGGAACCCAATGACTGACCAAAAGCAGTTGAATGGATACAAGGCCAAATTCCCTGCTGTGGAGGTTGATCGTTATTTCAGGAATATATGGGAATCTTCTGCTGGAAAGCTCTTTTCAAAAGAAGTCGTGAGGAGCATATTTTCTGCTGGATATGAGGAGCCGGATTATGATTTGACTCCGGTTACTCAAAACATCTTAAAAAGAAAACTGACCAAAAAGCATGATTTTGAAAAGGAACTCAGAAAACTCGATAAAAGAATTTACAGCAAAAGGAGAGGGAGAAAAAAACCCGGAAAGAGAGTAGGCCAAAAAAGCATAGATAAGATGAAAAAGACAGTAGATGATGTCGAAAACTCTATTGTTCCTATGTCTTTTGTTTACAAATTTGATCAAAAAGAGAATAATACGATTATGGCTTCTATGGATGAGGTTCAAAAACTCAGTTCTTTGTACAGAACAAATTGGGTTGTTTGTGCCGGAATCGACCGTTCTGATCCAGATGCGAAGGTAAAAGAAGCAAGAACCATAGTCTCTATTCTGGCAAAGGGTTTGGTTGGGAGTTTGGACAGGCAAATAGCTTTTGACAAGAATGATGTTCCGAACTACATATACTTTATGCTTTTGATGAGCCACGTAAGAGATGCTTCCCTTGAGGGAATAAAAGAGGTTCTCATACAGGGAATAGATGAATATAATGGGATAGATACTCTGTGTGCAGAACGATATGGGTGTTGGGATCTTCGGCCTTGGTGTGAGGATAAGGACATTGAGTTCGAGACATTGTTCCCTTCTTACAATGTGCAGAGAGCCATTTTTAATGAGATGTTTGTTCTTTGTGAAACCGGGAGATTTAAGTCCTCTCATATATGGATACCTGGGGTTGAAAAAGAAAACATCTTTGAAGAGGAGATGTTGAACTTTGATTACGACCCAAGAACCAAAATGTATGGTTCTCCTGGAAAATATGATAAAGGAGGTATTCAGGATGACTCCGTGTATTCCGCAGGACTCGCTATGTACGGAGGAAGGGATAAAAACGTATTCGACATGAGAGAAATCAAATCGACTGATGGGTTTGGAGAATATTATTCCAACAAAAGAAACTTGGTCGGAAATTATAAATAGGAGGATATAAAATGAGAAGGAACCGGCTTCCAAACAGGGATTTTTCTTTAAACGATCCCATGATGGTAAAAATGATGAGAAAGATGCCAGATGAAATTCTTGCTTCTTTCTCATTTCCTTTGTTTTCGCAAGGGAGACCAAACTCAAAAAGAATGACGGATGAAGAGGGGTTTCCTATTGTTGGGGGGAAATCTATCCGTGATTTAAGAGAACTCCAGAATGAATGTTGGGAAAAATTTGAAACGAACCCACAGATCAGTTCCCATGTTAGAGATGTTATGGGGAGAATGGCAGGATGGGGTTTTGGTTTCAGTTCACAGATTCCAGACATCCAAAAAGCCATTGAAGAAATAATGGAAGATCCGAGAAATGATCTATATCAGCAATTTCCAAAATTTTGTGGACGCTCTGAAATTGAGGGAGAATTGTACCTCGTTCTTACTCTTCACATAGATGGATTTGTTGAGGTTGATTTTATTTCTCCGAGCATGATTGGAGATAAGGGAGATGAAGGATCGGGTATTATTTTCCATCCCACGAAACAAACCTTTCCTCTTTTTTATAACGTGACTTTTGATACCAAGAAAAAAACAGGTACATCTAAAACAAGTGCTCTTATTCCTTCTATTAATATAGCTCGGTATCCTGATGAACTTATACCTTTGGCTAAAGAGCATCCTGATTTTGATGAAAAGAAAACACAGAGTAGCAAAAGCACTGATAAAGCATACAAACAATTTGATGGTTACTTTCGTTTCATGATAGAGTGGAACAAAGGATACATGACGAGAAGAAATGTATCTCATATAAGGACAACTATTGAATGGGTGAATTATTATGAGGAGCTTAAAAAATATGAAATAGATCATAAAAAATCGAGTGGGGCTTATTTGTGGGTTATTACTGTTGAGAACATCAAGTCATTCAGGAGATGGCTTGAAATGACACCAGAAGAAAGGAAGGCAACGGGCATTACAGAAATAAAAGAACCAGGAGGGACTATTATCTTGCCTCCGGGCTTAAATCTCGAAGTTCTTAATCCAAAATTGCCTTCTATTTCTGAACAAGATACGGACATCATGCAGATGGTGTCCAGTGGGCTGCAACAGACACAAGACAACATGCTTGGTTCATACAAAAGTTCTTATGCAAGCATCAAAGCAGCACAAGGCCCACAAAGTGATCGACACAATGATGAGCTTCATTATTTTAAACTCTTTCTTGTGTTTTCTTTTTGGAGATCTATCTTTTTTCTGAAATCTAAAGTGTCTCCTTTTAAAGAATACTTTTATGTTCCAGAGGTGGTGGATTTCAAAGACAAGGAACCCATAAAAAAGAAAATACGAACAGAGGCTTATAAACTCGTGGATGTCTGCTTGCCTGTTTCTAAATTGGAAGACATTGAAGCGACAGCAAGAGCGTTGCTTGGAACAAAGCACGGCTCTGTTATTGAGACAATGGGCATTCCGTTGGAAGAGGTGGCAAAGAGACTTGGTTTTTATAATTATCCTTACCTGAGAAAGAAACACGCAACAGAAAGGGAATTTTTTCCCGACATGCTATCCAATGTAGAGCAAGAAAGTTATCAAGAAAGAAGGGAAGGAGAACCAAAAAATAACCAAAAACAAAACCAAAACCAGAACCAGAACCAAAATCAAAAACAAAATGAAAACAAGAAAAAGGATGACGATAACAAAAGCAAAAAATAAAAGTAAAGGAGGACATACATGAC
>PWKX01000165.1 GCA_003559585.1 Mollicutes bacterium
AACGCGATTATAAAATCGCCAACCTAATTGAGTTTGACAATAAACTTGTCGCCCTGGCTTCTGACATGAAAGCTTATGGTTTAAACCAAAACTGTGACTTTTATACATTAGAAGATCATGCGTTAAAACCGCTTGCTATTTTCAGTCAATCTGGTGGTAATACCATCGGTTCAGACATGCGTTTACTAAAATCAAACCAACATCTCATCTATGATAATACATATTACTTTATTACCACCATTGATGACCACAGTGAATTATATGCATTACAAGAAGATGGGAATCTTAACCCTGTCTTTAGAATGAGCGGTTCATTAGATGGCATTGTGATGAATCAAGATCGTATGATGACAATTGGCATGACAAACCAAGACTTACAAGAAGTGCATATCTTTGATGAATCCCTTTCTGTGATTGAAACATGCACAACGTTTAACACATGGTTAGATCAGTACCATGTGATTGAACCTGAAGTGGTAGAATGTCACTTTGAAAACCACACAGTCAAAGGGTTTGTGCTTTTACCTAAAGACTACAATCCTTCTAAGTCATCGCCTGCTATTTTAAACATTCACGGCGGACCTAAAACTGTTTATGGACAAGTGTTTTATCATGAAATGCAGTACTGGGCTAATCAAGGGTATGTGGTGATGTTCGCCAATCCAAGAGGATCAGATGGCAAGGGGGATCAATTTGCTGATATTCGAGGTAAATATGGAACGATTGATTACGATGATTTAATGGCTTTTGTCGATCAAGTTATCCATACCTATCAAGGCATTGACGAGAACCATTTATATCTAACAGGTGGCTCTTATGGTGGGTTTATGACCAACTGGATGGTTGCACATACAGACCGCTTTAAAGCGGCTGTGACACAGCGCAGTATTTCTAACTGGTTATCTTTTTACGGGACCTCTGATATCGGTTATTTCTTTGCTCAGGACCAAACCGGTGGCCATCCGTTGAACGATATGAATCAATTATACGAACAATCACCCATTAAGTACGCGATGAACATTAAAACACCATTGTTACTCGTTCACGCTGATAAAGACCACCGCTGTCCGATTGAACAAGCCCAACAATTATACGCCATATTAAAGTTAAATGGGGTTGATTCAGAATTATTTTGGGTAAAAAACGAAAACCATGAACTCTCACGTGGTGGTAAACCACAAGCACGTTTAGCACGTTTAGAAGCGATAACGTCTTGGTTTGAAAAATACAAGTAAAGACTTAATAACTAAGGATTCTATGCAGTATAAACGGTATGAAACACGAGCAAGTTTTCTTGAAGGCATCGAATCAAAAGCCGAACTAGACTATGTGAAATCATTAGGCATCGCTTATGCTCAAGGGTTTTACATTGGCCATCCGCAGTTAAAACCACTCCCACTAAGAAAGGTACTGATATGATGGATATCTATCTCATAAGACATGGGCAAACCGATGCCAATGTCTCAGGCATTTACCAAGGTAATATGGATGTTCCTTTAAACGCTAAAGGCGTTAAACAAGCCGAACTTATCGCCTGGCGGTTAAGAAACATGGCCATCGACAACGTTTATGTGTCTTCTTTAAAACGCGCCATGGACACATGTAGTGCGATTTTGGAATACCATGATTTGACCCCAGTTATTGAACCGGATTTACAAGAAATATCGCTAGGCGATTGGCAAGGCAAATCACGCGCCGATGTTAAAAATGAATACGCTGATTATATTGAAGAAAGAAAAGCGAAGGATGATGCACACACCACACCATTTCCTGGTGGTGAATCGTTTGCGAATTTCGAAAAACGGGCCACCAATATTTTTTATGATATTTTAGAAAGACAAAACGGCAACAACATCGTCATCGTCACTCACGGTGGCATCATCAAAGCACTTGTGCGTCATATATTGGATTTTGATCCTAAAAAAGCACGCGATTATGATGTTTATAATACTTCTATCACACGTTTAAGGTACGATAAACAAAAAGATCGTTTAAAACTCATCACCCTAAATGACGTGGCTCACTTATAAAAAAACACCTCTAAAAGAGCGCACCATTTAAAGGCCGCATAATCTTGTTGATTATGTTCCTTAGTTTATGGTGTCTTCTTTAGAGGTGTTCATTTGATTTGGTTGTTTTATTTTAGATGCTTCTGCCAATCTTCAGGGATATCATACGCACTGGCTAAAACCGCGCCAAGCAATAAACCGCGATCTGAACTGGCTCCGCCAATCAAAGTGTTTAGTTCAACCGCTGATTTGAAATCATCACTCAAAGCAAGCACGGTGTATATCACTGGGATGGCATGTTCAATATCACAGGCTGTGTTAACCACCTTCAATATATCTTCAAACTTTTCAGCATGAAGCGCTTGTGCGCATTTAAAGCGGTAATCTTTAGGGACTTGATCTAAAGATTTTCTTAAGGCCTCTTTTAAAGACATCGTTTTAACATCCTCAATGATTTGATCAAAAACAGCGTACCACTGCAAGTAATCATCGCGATCAGTAAACATTTTTGCGTAACCAAAAGCTTGATCATTTGATAAATCAAGCGCCTTAGCCGCTAGATAAAACGTAAAACCTACCAGTTGAGAATCCTGTAGCGCTAAGGGGGTTGTATCGGTTTCAAGTTCTTGGTTTAACCGGTTAACAATTAGCTTTTTGCCATATGATTCAACCCAACCTTGATAATCACCACCGGGTTTAATATGATCGTAAATGATGGTTTCTAAAGCATCTCTTTGAAGATGTTTGTCTTCTTTAAGCGCATCATAAACCCAAGATAAGATACGACCCTGTAAACTCACATCACCAACTGTAGCATTCGGATAACCCATGACCGCTTTACGGGCTCTTTTGTATTTTGCTGGATCAACCGGCATAAAAGCTAACGGCTGTTCAGCACTTAATTTCTTTAAGTAAGGGATATTGTAAACCCAGTTTAGACCTAAACTAGCTGCACTTGCTACTAACGCACCATCTAATAATTGTTTCATGAACATCGCTCCTTTATCATATTGTATCAAGAAAACTTCAAAGTCTAAACCATTAAACGTCATTTTCGATGACGGATGTATGATAAGGGTGATACTTTTACAAGAAGGGTTTGATTAGATGTCATTAATCGATCACCATGTGCATACATGTTTTTCTACCGATGCCTCCAAAGAGGCGACCATAGAAGCCTACATTGAACAAGCAAACAAACGAAACATTCGTCAATTAATGTTCACAGATCATGTTGATTTACATACCCCAAAGGGCATTGATGAATCCCTGCCAGATTATCAAGCTTTATCTAGAAAACTTAACACCCTAGCAACAACAACCGATATTGAGTTGCGCTTAGGTGTTGAACTGGGTTATCACGAAAAAGCATTGCCCATCTATAAACAGTTAATCCATCAAGTTCAATTTGATTTCATCATCATGTCAGTTCATAGTGTTTTAGATCAAGATTTATATCATGGAGAATTGTTTTCATCATTATCTCAAACAGAAGCTTATGAAGCGTACTTTAAAACAGTGTTGCAGATGGTAAAAACCACCACAGATTATGATGTGATTGGTCATCTTGATTACATCATTCGTTATGGTCATTTTAAAGATAAAGACTATGATTTTAATCATTTCAAACCCATCATTGATGAGATTTTATCAATCATCATTAAAGCGGGTAAAGGCATTGAGCTCAACACATCAGGACTGCGTTATGGATTAAAACACATGCACCCAAAGCTTGAATTACTTAAACGCTACCGCATCTTAGGTGGTAAGGTCATCACCTTGGGCTCTGATGCCCATCATCCGCGCGAACTGCAAGCTGATTTTGAAAAGGCGCTCAAGTTATTAAAACAAGCAGGTTTTTCTCATGTGACGACCTTTAAAAACCGGCAACCATCTTTTCATTTATTATAACCTTAAGCGTCGATTGACGCTTTTTTTCTACCC
>PWKX01000194.1 GCA_003559585.1 Mollicutes bacterium
CGTTGAATACAGTGTACGACAGACTGCGACACAGCGCAACCCCTAGCCGGTCGATTTTTGTGCATCCAGGCCGGGCGGCCGGCCTGCTGCTGATAGCACCTGCTCAGTCAATCATCCCAATCGTCGCCGACTTCACAGCAGGCCACCCGTCCAGACGGATGCCAATACGGCGGGATGGGTCGCACCTCCCGCGCACCCCCAGGGGTGGGTAGCCACCGCATAGCGCGCCCATCCATGACCAGGCTGTGGTCGTCTTCACACTCTTCAATCTCCCAGCGCAGAACCTTCCCGTGGCCATGTGCGCGCTTCTTTCCCAGGTAACGCACTTCATCCAGACACTTGCGAATATCTTTGCGCTTGCCGACCACGTACCCGACCATGCGGCGCGCCAGCAGAAGAGGCACGGGCATTTGCCAGTCACGGTAGGTGCCATTGGTCAGGTTCGGCGCGCCCGTGGTCAGCTCGCAGCGCGATTGGCGCAATCGCTTGCGCCAGTACCAGATGCTCTCACCCGTCGGGCCTGCCGGGTGGAGGGCCGATGCGTGCCACACTCGGCTGCCGTTGATGACGCTCGATTTCACAGGCAAGCGGACCAGGCCCGGCTCACCCGCGCGGTCAAGATGCCTGAGCCCTTGCTTCGGCGCGAGCACCCAAGCAATCAGGGAATCCAGATGGATCGGCTCGCTCGGATCGTAGTAAAGCCCGGAGCCGTCCATGTGTGCGGTGATCTTGTAGCTGTTCATTTTTACTCTCCCAAAAGCCGCCCCGAAGGGCGGCGCTGCGCTATTTACCGGCCTCCACGGCCAGTTCCAATGTCACGAACCATTGTCATCACCTCCTATGCGTAGTCGCGAATGGATGGAACAAGCCGCGCATACGCGGCCCACGTCTCGGGGTACAGCCGCCGCAGAGCGACTAGCTGCCCATGGTTTCGCATACCTATATCGACCGGAGAGCTCAGGCGGACGCGATCCCTGTCAAATCCGAGGGCGGGAAGGCGGTGGTATATTGGGTGCAACGGCACCTTCCGGCTGGCGACATACTCGAACACATCCCGAGTGCTCCACCTTGCTATGGGCAAGCACACCTCAGACTTTTCGCGCTTATTCCAGTACCTGGTGCCTCGGCACGCAATATTCATCCTGCGCGCCCGGGACTCGTCCTGCCTAAGACCCATTATGGTTCCATCTATCCCAAACCTGTCCATAACCCGCCACCTTGGCTGCTCTAGCACCTCATAAACGAACTCAGCAGTTGGGTGCTTTGCGCTCGGGTCGATAAGAGATAGAGTCCTTTTCAGCGTGTCATCATCGGGGTGCGTCTCGTCATAGGCGCAGACGGAACCTAGAGCGTATTCCTGCTGGACGTATGCGCTGAACTCCATCGTCTCCCTCGGCTCCATGCCGCTGCGATTCCACATGACCGCTGCCATCTTGGGCAGCAATCCGGACTCATGGAGCAAATGCAGAACTACCATGGAATCCTTTCCGTATGACAACGCAAGGCACGCGCTTCGGGATTCTACGAATCCCTCCAGCATAGCACAGGCGGCCGCCTCCAGCCTCGAAAGCCTGGACGCCCTAGAGCGTGCGCCGACTGCGTCCTCCAGGGGGTACTCATGCCACCTACTCATGTCTGCCCAGCTCCGCCATGGGCGGCCTCTTTCAGCTCCTCAGCACTCGGCAGCAAGTAGCACAGGAACTGATACAGCGCCGACTCATACCGGGGCGCCGCCCATCCGTGGAACTCGAGAGCTATATCCACGCCGATCTTTCGGATCAGGTGCGGCTCGGGGTCGGCGGTCTCCAAGACTGGCCGGGGAATTCCGGCATCCTGATAGCGCCTCAAGGTGTGCCACCAGTCCTGTACGCGCTCGCCGTCTGAGCAGTCTACCACCCGCGTCTCCCACAGCCACAGAGCGCCTCCCGGGGCATTGACAGGGGCCAGCATTGAGCCGTGCTTCTTGTAGCTGGTGGTGGCGTAACCGGCCCATGGCGTGCCGGGCGCCTCTCCTAGCACGGCCTCCCGCACCCCCTTGCGAGAGAGGGGCGCAAGCCCGTCGGGTGTCACCCTCCACGACGCCATGCGCTCAGGCCGGTAGTCTCGTTTCTTTCCCTCCTCTCGCCACCCGTACATCCAGGCGCGCCATGCGTTGACCGATACTCGGTCGGAATCGGGCCGCGCGAGCATATCCCACTGGGTGAAGGACGCCGCCAACAGGTGCTTGGATCGGATGGTTGGCCCATCGTTGCCAGTAAGCGCACAGATCCCATACTTGGGCGCCTCTGGCAACTCCGGCACGCCCTCATCAGGGACAGCCTCAGCAATCAGATCAATGCAGTGCATCAGTCCGCCTCCAGCCCGCCATTGGCGAGCGCGCCAAGACGGGTCAGAAAATCGAGGATGTCCCGCCTGTGATCCGACAGGAAGGCGTCGTATTCGCCTGGGTCGGGCGCCGCGCTATAAGACAGCGCAACCTTCCCGATTCCCCGGCGATTTTCTGCCCCCAGCTTGCCGCGATTGCGCAACAGTTCCAGCGCCCGGCCCAAGCACGCACGCTCCATGCTGTTGGCGTGAGTGTCAATGTCGATCCCGCCACTCAGGCGCGTGCCAGGCTTCAAGATCTCCGTCTCTGCAATCATTGCCGAGGTGTCATCCTCATCAGCACGGCCCTCATAGTCTTCGCGACGAGTGAGGAATTCCCATCCCATCAAGGCGCTGGCAGACTGATCGCCCGAGCCCCACTCAATACAATGCGGCCGCAGGTCGCCAGTGTAGACCCGCCCGGCAATTACGCGGTTTCCAATGGCGGTGCCAAGCAAGGAGATCATCGGCAACATCTCGCGAATCTCGCGCATGCCATCAGTGCGGATGGCGCCGGACTTGCCGAGATTCGCCTCGGCCTTGCTTGCGCCGCCCTCCAGGACTCCGCCGGCGTAAAGCACATGGAAGGCCCACAGCTCGAGCGACGGCTTGGAACGGCTGACCTTGAGACCCAGGGACTCGATCAGGTGATCCGCCAGTAGGTCTCGGAGCTGGCCGCGCACGGCGTTGCCCGCATAGACCGGCAGGTACAGGTGGCGGCCGGTCTCGGTAATGACCGAGCGGCGGCGAAACAGGGTGGCGTTGCCTGCCTTGGCGTCCGAGCCATGAGCTAGCCCGGTCAGGCATTCGGCTTGCACGGGCACGTCATACACCGGTTGTTCGGTCACGGCAGACACATCGGCCGGATCGATGGCAGGCAAGTCGATTGACTCCAATGCAGCATCCAGCTCGTCGTCATCGCGCAGGCCAGCCAGCATCGCCACCAGCTTCGGATGCTGGCGACACCACGCCATGATCGCTGCGGACTCCGGGCCGTTGGCTTCGGCCAAGAACGCCGCCAGCTTCTTCCCGCCGACGTATTCGATGGAGCTGTCCAGGGATTGCGCCAGCTCCTCCATCGCGTCAGTCAGGTTTTCCCGGCTGAAGGCCCGGGTCATGCGGTCGGCGAAGAACCCGCCGAAGTTGCGGTTGACCTTGTGGCCCGTGGTGTCGCGGAGCCGGCGGAACATCTCGATAGTTGCCTTCATGCGTTTACTCCTTTGGTGGTTGAAATTACTTGCTCGGTCACATCATCCCAATCGTCGCCGTCCATCATCCTCTCCAGCCACGGCGCGGGGTATCCACTCCGGTCGCGGAGATCGTACTCGACTTCGGGCGGCTCCGGCGGTTCGCCGGGGTCGATCAAGGCGGCGGTGCGGCTGTCGTGCAACCCCCGTCGCCCGGCAGTGCCCGGGCTGTACGCGGTCACATAGGCCGTCGCGGGGATACCGCGCATCCGCACCGGCACCGGATAGCCGTCAGGCTCCGGGCGGGGTCTGTCAGCGCGTCGCCTCATCAGAGCGTCCCCGCTGACCAGGTCCTGGATCCAGACTGTGACCGGCGGGTGGCGCAGACTGGC
>PWKX01000171.1 GCA_003559585.1 Mollicutes bacterium
CATTCAAGATTGAAAGGGCATCTTTGTTTTGTTTGTCTTGGTTGTTATATTCGTGAAAGTAAAGCAACCCAATTAACACAATCAACCAAAACACACCCATGCCGATCCCGTGAAAGCCATAAAAAAACATAAACATTCAATGAACAACCACCGTTGATAAAGACTGAAGATGATGCTTAGGACTCAAGCCTTTAAATAAACCCCTGTCAACATCATGATACTTGTGATGATGTATAGTCTCACATGCTATTATCGTAATGATCTTTTGCTTTTTATTCTATTATTGGTAAATTTTTAGAATAAACAGCCATGGTATAATGAAAAAAAAGCCAGAACACGGCCTGTTGATAAGCTACTTTTAAGTGGATAGATTAATGCCTTTAATCAACTAGATCGACGCGTGATTCTACAATCTCTAATAGGCTTACATAATCATCCGATTTAAGATAGCCAAGTAATGCTTCATCCAGATAGACAGGGACGGCTAATTGATCATCAGGCAAAACTTCATATGAAACCCCAAAGCTCAAATGTTGTTCATCAACTGTGGTTAAAGCAATATGCCAATGACCACCATCGAGGTTAGATTGTGTATCAACGTTTGTGATGACGTGAGCTTCTTTTAGAAAATCGTTAAAGGCTTGGATAATTTCTTCAGCTTCTAATTTGTTCATGTTATCTGTATCTAAGACAGTCTCAGCGTTAAATGAAGCTTCTACTTTATCGACAGTGTAAGTGATGGCTTCATCATCAAACGTTTCAGATTGTTCACATCCATAGACCACCAACAAGGTTAAACTCATGAACAAAAACAACAAAGGTTTGGATGCATGTATATTGTGTATCATACTTAATCAGCTCCTTAAACGTATGTATCTAACTCATCTATATAAAATCACCCTATTGAAACAGCGACATTGTCTTAAGTTTTGTTTTTTTACTAGCCAACGTTTACACCCACAGCAATTGGTTCACCAACCAAACATGTTTTCAAAACTGTCTATTGCTTCACTAGCTATCAGTATACAAGTTTTTCTTAGCTTCGTTAACCGATGAATCAGACGCTGTGAACTCATAAATAAAGCAAAACTCAAGGGTGTGATTTGATTATAAATAACAAACGATATCATCTAATCAAAACGAATTTTAAACGCCGTCTTACCTGTTTTTGTGACTGCTTCGTTATAAACATCCACAAACGTGATTAAATGCCTGAATGTCTCATATACTTTGTCTTTTCCAAACACATCATGGATCACACCCCATAGGTCGTTTCCAAAACTATAAAGTCGAAACTGCATGAGATCTGGCTTTCTGTGTTTGTCTTTTCCTTCTGAATAAAGTGACATCCAGTATTCTTGGAGTTCATTTTGAAAGTCCTTATGGGTTAGTGTGCCCACGCGCATGGATTTAACGGTTTTTTAAAAAAGGTCAAAGGTAGCCACAAAATCATCGTTAAGATACTACCATGAATAAGCATCCAAACCAACATTTTTCGGTCCCTTATTGATGCTTTTAGATAAGTATCCCTCAGCAGTGTTGCAGTATTTAACCGCGAGTCCTTCGCCAGATAAATATAGGTAGAACAGTTCTTCTAAATCAAGTTTCTTCATGATTGAGGGTTCGATTAAGTTATTAAAACCGACATGATGAACCTCATGCGCAATCGATGCTTCCAGTTCTTCTTTAGTCTTTTCTTTAACCAGTTGAAGAAAGTCAAAATGAACATGTTGTTGATATACATAACCAAAACTCGCCCCAATACCAATAGAAAAAACTAGGTGAACGTCATCAATAGTTAACGTTTCAGACAGACCGTCTTTTGCGATTTCAGCTTGATCGAGAAGCACTTCCTTCGGAATATCAATCAAAAACAGCATTTTTTTATATTGTTCAGGCGTGTGGTAAAGATCTATAAAAAAAGGATGGTGCCTCTTAAGGTGTATATTGTCAATCTCGTCTTCTTTTAGATGGGGAAACTCAAGTAAAAAGGATTTAAACCCTTCCTTGGTGACACTTTCTTTATACCTATTGAATTCCATTGCGTAATCAGGGTGGGTTAAAATATCCTCTAGTAATTCGAGATTTGCGTTCCCTTTTTTTAGTGATACGATGAAATCAATCATCATGGGAATCGATGTTTTTACTGACCGTTATGTTCATGGCATACCTCCCTATTAAACAATGTTTATAAAAGACTTGACCATTGATGACCCGTTACACGTTCATTAAAGATATTGCAGGGTTGTATCATCTCAATCTCGTTTTAATTGTCAAATATAAACTTTTGTTTTGCTTTATTATTGTATTCTTTCAAATGATTTTTATTATTTTCTAGCTGTAATCCATGATCCACTGAATACATTTTGTCCTCAATTGCAATGATATAATTTTCACCGTCTATGACACAATCTACTAAAATATCAATTTTCTTATATTGTGCCATTGTTTTGAGAGAAGTGATTTTTGATGAACGATCAATACCAAGAAAATCGAATAACAATAGCTGACTCGCTTTTTGAATAGATTTATCATTACAATTCCAGTTCTCAAGTAACCACCTAAGAAACGCATCTTGAGATAGTTCTTTTGTCGCAAAATCAAATATATTTTTCATTGTAGCACCTCATAGTATATGTTGCATATACGAAACATAATACTAACTTGATTGCTATCGTCTTGTTGTCCATATCATCCCCCACAAATCTCACGTTAACCAAAATAATAGACGTTTTCATTATATTGCTCGGATAATCCATAGCTTAGAATAGTTGTCAAGAATCCAGTTACTATAAAGAAAACCTTGTTAGTCTTCTTTTTTATAGTTTAACCCTCCTGAACAGCGCATATATGGCGTACTTTTTAAGTAGTTTGCGCTTATATTACATATTTTTATGTCCTACACATAAAAAAATCATTTGCCAAGATTAATCTTGACAAATGAAGTTTTTTTATTTTTTGGTGAAGTTGAGAGTCTTTGAAACTTATCATCGTCCACCATGATTTTTAATTAATAATTCTAAGCCATAATGATTCTGAATCAATTAGAAACTCAGATATTAATTTAACAAATTTTGAATAATCCAAAGTTGTATGCGCTATATCTAATGCATCGTAATATTCTGCTCTTCTTTCCTTTGTGATGACAATGGGTGGGTATCCATATTTCATTAATTCAAAATTGAGTATTAATCTGGATGTTCGACCATTACCATCAATAAATGGATGAATTTTCACAAACTCTCCATGTAACAAGCAGGCTTTTATAACTGGATGATAATTATCCCACTCTTTACCATATTCCACAAATAACTTTTGCATTAACTCTGATATAATCATATGATTGGGTGGAATATGACTTGCACCACTAATTGTGACATTTTCATTTCTATATTTTCCTGCGTTAGGATCATCAATATCTTTAAGGATTAACTGGTGAATTTTTTTGAGTGTCCACTCTGTTAAATCCTTTTTTTCCTTTATCATTGTTTCTAAATATTCAATGGCTTCTTTATGATTGATAGCTTCTAAATGTTCAGTAACACTTTTCCCTCCGATGGTAATCCCTTCTAATACTACCTTGGTTTCTGACATTGTTAAGGTATTACCTTCGATTGCATTAGAGTTGTATGTCCAATCTACAATAAGTTTTTCGCGAAGTGATTTTACGCTATATGTTGATAAAGGTCTATGCTCATCAATTCTTTTTTTCATAGAGTCTATCTTAGAAAAGTCATAATCTAATCCCTTATACTCTTTTTTGATTGATTTTCTTGCATCATAAGGTTTAGAAGCGTCTTCTGAAATCATCCATGTTTTACCAACTTTAAAGGCACCATCAACCCTGCCATCTTCACACAAAACTCTTACTCTTCGGTCATTCACATTCCATTTACTCGCTATTTCTTTTGTAGTTAGATATTTCATGAAATCACCTCA
>PWKX01000214.1 GCA_003559585.1 Mollicutes bacterium
ATAAGTAAAGGGTTTTCATGCTATAATACTGAGTGTATTTTACTGTAGGAGGTTATATAATGAAAACACTTTTCAAACGATTTTTAGTACTAACATTAAGTGCCTTTGCCTTATTTTTAGTGGTGCATGTTAACGCGCATGCTAAAGAGGCAAACACATTGATTATTAATTATTACAGGTTTGATGAACAATACGATAACTGGAATGTATGGTTATGGCAAAGCCAACCAACCAGTGAAAACGGACAAGCGCATCAGTTTAATTCAACCCATGAATCTGGCGCTGTTCAGCTTGAATATGATTTAACTGGTTCTTATTTAGAAAACGCTGAAGAAATCGGCTTTATTGTTCGCTACGGTAGCTGGCAAGCACGCGAACCTGGTGGCGACAGATTTATCGACATGTCTGAACCTGATGCCAGTGGTGTGGTTGAAGTTTTTATTGTGAGTGAAGATACCAATGTTTATTATAGTGAGGATGAGGTCGATTTGTCTGATCGAGTGACACGAGCCAACTTTTATGCGGATGATGAAATAAGATTCTCCGCTACAAATATGTCTATTAATGCCGCAGATGTCGCGGTGTATGAAGACGGTGAACCCATTCAAATCGATGCTTTAACAAACGATGATTTTGATTATGTCTTAGGGCTTAATCACGAATTAGACTTAACCAAAACCTATCATTTAGAGGTTGATTTTGTGGATGGACGTGGGGCACAATCTTATGATATTGGCTTTAGAGGTATTTATGATAGTGATACCTTTAATGATGCTTATCATTATGAGGGTGAACTTGGGGCCATTTACGAGCCTGATCAAACCACGTTCAAACTTTGGGCCCCCATATCACAAGCAGTTTCTGTTAACTTATATGATGTCGGTCATCCAAGCCATATCACGTCTTTTGATGGGGTTGAGGGTGAAGACACACCGTTTGAAACCCATGAGATGACCTATGTTGATCGTGGGGTTTGGGAAGTAACGGTTGAAGGCGATTTACACGGTGTTTATTATACCTATGATGTCACCAATGGCCAACAAACCAATGAAGTGGTTGACCCCTACACCCGTTCAACCGGTGTCAATGGGTTAAGAGGAATGGTGGTTGATTTTGAACGCTTGAATCCTGATAACTGGGAATATTCAAGACCCGACAACATGCGTCATTTAACCGATGCTGTTATCTATGAAGCGCACATCCGTGACTACACCTCCCATGAAACATGGACAGGAACGGAAGCTTGGCGTGGAAAGTATTTAGGTTTTGGTGAACCTGGAACTACTTATGAAGGCGTTTCAACCGGGTTTGATCATTTCCGCGATTTAGGTGTGACCCACGTTCAACTATTGCCTGTTCATGACATTGGCATGGCCATCGATGAAACACGCATAGAAGATGACGATTATCGCGGCAAACAAGATACCGTTTTTAACTGGGGATACATGACGTTGCATTTTAATACGCTTGAGGGTTCTTACGCGACAGACCCGTTTAATGGTTCTGTGCGCATTGAAGAATTTAAAACGATGGTTCAAAATTTCCACAACGCCAACATACGAATCATCCAAGATGTTGTGTATAACCATACCGCGACCAGTGATGATTCTAACTTTGAACAAATTGTACCGGGTTACTACTTCCGTTTTGATGATGAGGGTAATTTCTCAAACGGTTCTGGTACCGGTAATGAAACGGCCTCTGAACATACGATGATGCGTAAGTTTATGGTTGATTCTTTGGTGTTTTGGGCTGAAGAGTATAATATCAGTGGTTATCGATTTGACTTGATGCGTTTACACGATGTTAAAACGATGCAAGCGATTGAATCAGCCTTAAAAGACATCGATGAAACCATCCTTGTTTACGGTGAACCTTGGGATGCTGGTGGCGCTGAGTTGGACCCTGCAGAAGCCGCTGATAAAACGAACCTACATAGAATGCCTGGCATTGGTGTCTTTAATGACGATATGCGAGATGGCATTCGTGGTGGGGTGTTTATTGCTGAGGAACCAGGTTGGGTACAAGGTGACTCAAGCGGGATTCATGGTGTTAGATCTGGTATTGTTGGGGGCATTTCTCACCCTGATACAAACATAGATTGGGCGATTGAACCTTATCAATCTGTTAGCTATGTTTCAGCCCATGACAACAATACTTTACATGATAAATTACAACTATCGACAGACGATGCCACTTGGGAAGAAATCATCAAAATGCAAAAACTCTCAAACGCCATTGTCTTAACCGCGCAAGGCTTACCCTTCATTCATGGTGGGGCTGAGATCATGCGTACCAAACCATGTGTTGTGATTGAAGGCGAGCCGCAAGGTGAATGTGATGATGATCACTTATACGATCATAACTCTTACCGCTCTCCGGATGAAACCAACCAAATTGATTGGAACTGGAAAGTCGACAATCTAGATGTCTTTCAATATTATCAAGGTTTAATTAACTTACGTCGTCACACCGATGTCTTTAACATGCCAACGGCTGATGAGGTTCGTAACAACTTATTTTTCACCAGTACTGGTTCTAACTTTATTTCCTACGTGATCGATCATCCTGATTCTGATTGGGATTTCACCATGGTTGCACACAACAACTCCGGTCAAGCTAGAAACTTAGATTTGATGAACATGGAGTGGGAAATGGTTGTTGGTGGTGCGCAAGCTGGGCTTGATACCATTGAAACCGTGAGTGGGGGCTCATTAAGGGTTGAACCATACGAAACCGTTGTCCTTTATAACCTTTCTACAGGTAGCACGTGGCCACAAGAAAGAACCGATAACCCGATCCCACCAAGCGAACCATTATTAGAATCTGGCACACCTGATGAAGATACCAGCAACCTTTTCATTCCGGTTGTTGTGATTGGGTCGTTGGTGGCCTTGGTAGGCATTGGCATTACCGTGATCACCATCACCAAAAAAACGTAGTCAATACATTTACATTACGATGCCCTTGGTAACCCAAGGGCATGCTCATGAAAGAAGGTTATTGTTATGGAATTTGCACATTTTATGCATGAAGCAAAATCAAAAGACGCTTATCTTTATGATAAAAACACGGTTCATATTAGACTTCGTGTTAAAAAAGGTCTCACCAACAACATCAAAATCATCTATGGTGACCCATTTCTCTATAAAGCCAATGAAGATACCAACCGTTATGCATGGGCGCCTTTTGAAGATGGCAAACCAATGATAAAACGTGGCACAACGCCGCATCACGATGTTTATTTTACCGAAGCTAAACCCAAACATCTACGCATGAAATACGCCTTTTTGGTAGATGACCGGTTTTTATATGGCCCCCGTGAAGTGGTTGATTTAAAACAAGACTCAGCTTACAGATACAATTTATTTAATTATTTTAACTTCCCTTACTTAAATGAAGAAGATTTATTCACACCACCAGCATGGGCCAAAAACCAAATTTGGTATGCCATCTTCCCAGAACGCTTTGCCAACGGCAATCAAGCCATCAACGCACCTGGCACCAACGAATGGGACAGCGTTGATGATTTTACCAATCAAGATTTATTTGGTGGCGATTTACCTGGTTTAATCGATCAATTAGATTACATTGAGGATATGGGGTTTACCGGCATTTACCTCACCCCTATTTTTAAAGCGATGAGCACACATAAATATGACACCACTGACTATTTCGAGATAGACCCCGCATTTGGTACGAAAGAGGATTTGAAAACCTTGGTAGATAAAGCCCATCAAAAAGGCATCAAGGTCATGCTTGATGCGGTCTTTAACCATGTCGGCTTAGAACACCCGTTTTTCTTAGATGTCCTTAAAAAAGGCAAAGACAGTCCTTACTATGATTGTTTTTACATCATTGATGAAGATAAACCACTACTGCCTGTGGACACCGACCAATTAAAAACGATGTCTTATCATGA
>PWKX01000071.1 GCA_003559585.1 Mollicutes bacterium
CACCTCCATTATCATCTATTTATTTCATTATAGCATGTTTTATGGTTTATGACGCAAAGCAATGACGCAAAAGACAAACGACGCTGTTTGTTTATGGATCTATGTTAAAATAAAGATAGAAAGCACTTAAAAGGAGTGAGTTTAATGAACGAATTAACCAAAACCTACACCATGCATAACGGCCTCAAGATTCCAAAGATTGGCTTTGGAACATGGCAAATTAAACCAGGTGATGATGCGTATCAATCGGTCGCTAAGGCTTTGAAAGTTGGATACCGTCATATTGATACCGCGCAAAATTATGGCAATGAAGCCGCGGTAGGACAAGCCATTAAAGATGCTAAACTTAAGCGAGAAGATGTGTTTGTCACCTCGAAATTAGAAAGCTTTATTAAAAACTATGACGACACCATTGAAGCGTTTGAAGGCACGTTAAACCGTTTGGGTTTAGATTATTTAGATCTTTATCTCATCCACGCACCTTGGCCTTGGGATGACATGGGTAAAAACTGTGATGCGGGTAACGTGGCCGCTTTTAAAGCGATGGAAAAACTATACAAAGAGGGAAAAGTCAAAGCGATTGGCGTCTCTAATTTCTCTGTAAACGATCTGAAAAACATCTTAGAACATTGTGATACCGTGCCACATGTGAATCAAATCGCTTACTTTATCGGGCTAGATAACGATGAGGTGCATGATTTTTGTGATAAACACAACATACTCATTGAGTCTTATTCACCCTTAGCGATTGGTCATGCGCTAGATCAACCAGTTATTAAGGACATGGCAAAAAAATACCAAAAAACCCCTGCACAAATATGCATCCGCTATTTGCTTGAACTCGGCACCGTCCCACTACCAAAATCAACCCACGAAACACGCATGAAGGAAAACGCTGATGTTGATTTCACAATCAGCGAAGATGATATGCGCATCCTAAAAGCCTTTAAACATGATCCAAGACAATTTTAATATCAAAAGCACAGCCAAAGCTGTGCTTTTTTTGTGCGCGTGTTGTTAAAACGATGACTTGATCACTTTTTTAGCCATTGGCGAGACATCAAAGGCTTGTGCATACGTTTTTCTTGCTTCTTTACCTCTAACATGCATGAGGCCTTCATAATAGTCTTTATATTTAAACGAGGGCGAATGAACGGCAAACCAATGGTTAGCGATGGCTTTTTGCCATAACTTAAACCCGGCATCGGAAACCTCAACATACACATACGGTTTAAAATCAGTTGGGTCTTCCCAGTTTTCTGCATAATATGGGCCGGCCGCAAAATGTGGTTTATTTTCGCGTTTAAACCCTGGCAAAGAAGCATAAAACTGAGCGTCTTTGACAATATGATGGGTTGCTTCGTGGTCTTTATGCATAGAGTGTTGCCAGTGGGTGATTAAAACATCTGGTTGATGTTTTCTAATTAAATCCGCCACTTCAAACTTCATGTTGTCGTTTACCACTAAGGTGCCATCATCATAATCTAAGACAACACTGGTGCCTTTTAATAAATCTGTGAAGTTTTTGGCTTCTTGCTGTTTTTGCTTGCGAAAGGTTTCTAAATCGATGTGTTTAGGGTGACCCTTTTCACCACTGGTTAATGCGACGGTGATGATGTGGTGGCCTTCTAATGCCATCGAGGCTAACACACCACCAGCGGTTAATTCCATGTCCCCAATGTGTGCGCCGATGGCCATGATGGTTTTTTTCATCATTCAACGTCCTTTCTCATATTTGCAAATGTTTTAACAATGCTAAAATGTTCGTTTTCATATATTTTTCTTGCTGGGTTGTTCTCACCTGTAAATAAAGTCATAAAGGTCGCGCCTAATTGTGATAACTCATAACACAAACTCGCAAACAACACTTTACCAAGGCCATGCCCGCGGTAATCACTGTGAACACCAATCCCTGCAAAATAACCACGACCACTTCTTTGAACATGCAATGGGCCAGTAAAACCAATCATTTTGTGTTGATCAGCTGCGATTAACACAGGGTCATCTTTTTGTAACCCGTTCACAATCGCTTGGCGCCAACTAGGGTTTTCTAAATTTTCAAACAAATCATCAAAGCCGGTATGGACACGTTGATCATAAAAAGTAATCGTTAAGTTTTTCTTTTTTAACGAATCCATCATCGATTTAATGGTGGTTGAGTAGGCATAGTCTTTAATGTTTTTATAATAAAGGTTTTGTTTTACAAACGTGTGATAACCTTTGGCTTTAAAAAACAAATAAGCATCCGCCTCAATGTCTACCCCTGGTGCACCTGGATGATCATGTCCATCCGTATTAGGCACCACCCACGCTAATAAAATAGGATTAAAAAAGATTAAATCGATGCTTTTGACATCTGGATAATTTTCTTTGATGTTTTGTTCGAAATGCTTGAGTAACGCAGTGCCAATGCCTTTTTTTCGTGTGTTTTGGTCAACTAAAATCATGGTGATATAAGCTTTTGAACTACTTTTTAAAACTGTGCCACTGATAAAACCAACAACACGGTCTTGTTCAGTGCCAACAAAGGTAATGATGGTCGCTTGTGGATGGTCATCCGCGAACTTTTGTTTAAAAGTCGAGGCATCTAAGGGTTTAAATATGAGTTCATTATTTGCGGCATCATTAAACAGTTGCCTCACATCAGCTTCTAATGTTGGTTGGATTGGTTGAATGTTCATATCGGTCTCCTTTTATCATTTGAGTCTATTATAACAAACGCTTTCATATCTCAGCACAATTGTCGGATTTTAATTATTTCTTTCATAAAAAACACGCATCCATGACAGGCATCGATGCGTGTGAACTTATGACATTTTAATTGGGATATCTTTGATAAGTTGATACAACATCCCGTATACACCAACCATGATCAGCGTATGTAACCCCATGGCTAAGTATAACGATTGGATGGGTGGAACTTGCCATTCAAAGAATAGGAAATGTAGGGAGGTTGAGTCACTGGTGATAACAGCTAACACACTGTATAAAACCACCGTTACAACAATCATCATGGCCCCAAAGCTACCACTTTTGTAAAAACCAAACCCGATTAACAAACCAAAACCATAATGCGTAAGTAAGCTAAGTATGAATATAAGCATGCCGGTTAACCCTGTATAGCCTTGTGCAACATAGCTTATTAAACCATCTCCAATAAAGGTGTCTCTAAACCCAAACAATAGATAACTTAAACCTTGCAAAATAAAGGCAATCACCAACATACTTAACACAAAAATGATGGCATGCAGGATTAACCCCTGTATGAAGGTTTTTCTTGTCACACCGTGTTTAACATAGTAAGTAATCATATAAACACCAATGATAATCCCAACGATAAAACTAAAAACCGAATAAACCTGATGAACCATCACCCACGCTTCTTGTGATGGGGTTGGGCCATTAGGGATGAGCAAAATAGCGGCCATGTAAATGGCTGTGGCAATCCCAATGGTCCAAAGCGCCCATGATAAGGTGTGATAGGTTATTTCAGTGCCAACCAACAAACTTTTTTTACGCATGGGAAGCCGCCTCCTTTGTGAGTGCAATAAATAGCGCTTGTAAACTTAAGGGTTCAATGTCAATGGCTTTATTTTTAAGTGTTTGTAGCACCGATAAATCCTCGATGATCACTTTAAGCGCAACGGTTTTTCCAAGTTGTTTTGTTTCTAATACCCGCATATGTTTATGGTTATCGCTGAGTGTTTTTTGTTCACCCCGTAGGATAAACGCTTTTGATAAAAGGGTATCACAAGCACCTTCTAACATCAATTTCCCTTGATTTAACATCACAACATCATCAAACAAATGAGCCATCTCACTCACCAAATGGGTTGAAACAATAAAAATTCGATCAGACGCTTTGGCTTCATTTAAAACATCGTAAAAAATATCA
>PWKX01000169.1 GCA_003559585.1 Mollicutes bacterium
AGCATTGTGAGTAAACAAATTTTAACGCTTGGTATCATCTTGATTCTACTCGGGATTATGAATATGAACGTGGCGTTTTTAAACCGGTTTTTTCCACCGGTAACCATCAGACCAGAACAATTCATCCCGCAATCGTATGCGTTAAACATTCTTGGGGCTAGAATTGAATGGAACACCATCTTTATCTTTGTTTTAACCATGGTATTAATGGCCATCATTTTCTGGTTTATTCAAAAAACCAAATGGGGCCTTGCCACACGCGTCACCGCTTCAAATGAAACCATCGCTAGGTTGATGGGTGTGCCCACGAAAAAAGTAACCATGTTTGCTTGGGCCGTCGCGGCGATGTTAGGTACGATTGCGGGTATTGCCTTAGCACCACGTGTTGGCATCAACCCTAACTTACTCATCGGCGTGCAAGTCGGCGCGTTTTTCGCGGCGGTTTTTGGTGGCTTTGCCACCTTCCATGGTCCAGTTATTGCCGCTTATATGATTGGTTTTGCTCTAAGCATCACAAGATATATGGCCGTCTCGGTCTTTTCAACCCGGTCGGTTATTGCAGAAATTTTCATCTACGCGCTTATCTTAGTCATTTTATATTTTAAACCTTATGGCATCTTTGGTAAGCAACCAGAAAGGAAGGTGTAAGACGGTATGACAAAACAAACAGTAACGTTTAAAGACCGTTTCAAGTCTTACACCACGAAAATCATGGGTTTTATTAAGCGCAATAATCAAAGTCATTTTGTGATTGCCGGGATACTACTCATGGTGATGGGCCGCTTAATTTTCACCTTTGGGTCTGTTTCACATATTTCATTTTGGTCAGAAATTCTCATCTATGCGGTGGTTGCCTTGGGCCTTAACTTATTACTTGGGTTTAGTGGGCTTGTCTCACTGGCCACCGCCGCCTTTATAGGCATGACCACAAACGGCATCCATTTATTAATGAACGGGATTGATGCGTTTTCACTTAGCTTTATCCCTGCCGCCATCATTGCGCTGATCTTTACGAGTTTGGTTGGCCTTTTAATTGGGGTGTTATCGCTTAAAATGGAAGGCATATATTTGGCCATTGCCACGTTGTTTGTCGGACACATCATCACCGAAGTCTTTAGAGCGTTTTCTCAGTTTAACTTTGGGGAAACCACTCGACTTGGCAACAGCATTCAGCTTTTACCTGGCGTTGAGTTTTCTAGTTTCTTCCCAGCTGACCGGCTAAGTTTGTTTAACATCTTGGTTGTCTTCTTAGTGCTTGCATTTATCATCATTTACAACATTGTACATAGCGCCTCAGGGCGCGCGTTTATGGCGATCTCAAGATCGCAACACGCCGCCTTAGCGATGGGCATTAGTGTTAGAAAATACCGTTTATTAGCCTTTATGATTGCCACAGCCTTTGCTGGTCTTGGTGGCATCATGCATGCGTTATACTTCCAAACCACAGGTTCAGCCACAAAATGGGGCCTTGGTTTAAGTCTGTTTATCTTAGCGGTTGTGGTCGTTGGCGGGATGAAGTCACTATGGGGCATGCTGGTTGGGTCGTTTATCTTATTTGGCATTCCATCATTTTTCTTAAGAGAAATCAGCTTCTTAAGTGGCTTTGAAGACATCATGGCTGGGTTAATGATTGTCTTTGTGATTCTCTTTTACCCATTTGGCGCCGCGATGATTGGCCATGATCTTAAAAAACTATGGTTTAAGTATAAAACCTGGTTAAAAGAAAGGAAGAACGCGCATGAAAAAAACTGAGCCGTTATTAGACGTTAAACATCTAACCATGCGCTTTGGTTGTTTAACCGCTGTTGATGATTTAAGTTTCACCATCAATAAAAAAGAAATCGTTGGCTTAATTGGTCCAAACGGCGCTGGGAAAACCACTGTGTTTAACTGTGTCACCCAGTTTTATAAAAATTATGAGGGTTCAATTCACTATCACGGGGATGAAAAACTTGATCTAAGAGATATTCCGGTGACAGGTGTGGTTAAACAAGGCATCGCGCGTACGTTTCAAAACATCGAACTTGTGCCTGATTTATCGATTTTAAACAATGTCTTAATCGGTGGGCACAAAGATGTGAAAACCAACTTAATCACCCACATTTTACGTTTACCACGCATGAAAAAAGAAGAAAAGGCGCTGGTAGAAAAAGCCATCAATATTCTGAAGTTTTTAAACATTCACCATTTAAAAGATTTCTATGTGATGGGTCAACCCTACGGCATCATGAAAAAAGTTGAGATTGCCCGTGCGTTAATGGCCGATCCAACCTTAATCGTATTAGATGAACCCGCTGCTGGGTTAAACGATAAAGAAACCGATGAATTAGAACAACTCATTTACCGTGTCCGTGATGAATATGATACGACCATTTTACTCATAGAACACGATATGGGCTTTGTGATGAATATTTGCGATCAAGTCTTGGCGATTAACTTTGGTAAGTTTTTAGCCCACGATACGCCTAAAAACATTCAAGCGCATCCAGATGTTCAAGAAGCCTATTTAGGAAAGGAATAAGACGATGGAACCGATACTAAAAATAGAAGATCTCAGTGTATCTTATGGCGCCATTAAAGCCCTGCAAAACGTTAATATCACCGTGAACAAAGGTGGTGTGGTGGCCATATTAGGCAGCAATGGTGCGGGCAAATCAACCTTACTAAAAACCATCAGTGGCCTCGTGCCACTTGAACAAGGTCACATTATCTTTAACGGACAAGACATTTCCACCACATCGGTTGAACGCATCACAGACTTAGGCATCTCACACACACCAGAGGGCAGACAGATCTTTGCAGACCTCTCAGTGTATGAGAACCTTAAAATCGGGGCGTTTACCGTAAAAGAAACACAGATTACACCCGACAAGGTGTATGATGAAGTTAAGAAACGCCCACGCATCAAACAATTACTCGATCAACTCGGTGATGAGGGTGAAACCATCACCTTAACAAAAGAAGAAACCATCGCCAATAACTTTGCGCGTGTGTATGGTTTGTTTCCGGTTTTACTAGAAAGAAAAAAACAAATTGCAAGCACCCTATCAGGCGGCGAGATGCAAATGTTGGCCATTGGCCGAGCCTTGATGGGCTCACCTGATTTATTGATCATGGACGAACCATCACTTGGCTTAGCCCCGATGATAGTGCAAAACATCTTCAAAATCATCAAAGAATTAAACGACTCAGGCATTACTGTCTTAATCGTTGAACAAAACGCACTACAAACCTTGAAAATAGCCGATTACGCGTATGTGTTAAAGGTTGGTAAGGTGGTGAATGAAGGCAAAGCAAAAGATTTATTAAACGATCAATCCTTGATCGATGCATACTTAGGAAAATAGGAACAACCTGCTTAGGCAGAAAAAATATATAAGAAAAATATAGGAGGATTCAAAATGAAAAAAGTATTTGCTTTAGTTCTTACATTAACATTAGGTTTAGCCTTAGCTGCATGTGGCACCACCGAAGAAACCGAATGGGCACAAGGTATTACTGATGATACGATTTATGTTGGTAACACCGCTGTTACTACCGGTGACTTTGGTTTTGTTGGTCAACCGTTTGTGGCTGGTATGGAAGCCTACTTCGCCATGGTTAACCGCGATGGCGGCATCTTAGGCCGTAACATTGAACTGATTCACGAAAGTGATGGCTTTGATGCTGATCAAGGTTCAACCTTAACGCAGCGCTTAGTTGAAGAAGACGAAGTCTTCGCGATGGTTGGACACTTCGGAACACCAACCGTGGTGGCAACCCTTGATTACTTAAATACACTTGGGGTTCCACGTGTGTACTACGCAACTGGTTCAACACAAGTATCCAATGAAGCCGCTGAAAACGGAGAACGTGCTAGTTTCCCAGTACAACCAACCTATACCTTTGAAGGTCATATGATGGTTGCGCGTGCGCATACTTACTTTGAAGCTGAAAAAATTGGTTTACTCTATACCGGTGATGAAGTTGGTTTAGAGATTAAAGCTGGTGTTGAAGCTGAAGCTGCTGAACACGGCATTGAAATCGTTGCAGCTCAAGTTGGCGGCGATGACCATGATTCTGAAGCATTAAGTATTGTCAATGCAGATGTTGACATCGTTATCTTAGGTGCCAACCAAGGGCCTGCTGTAACGGCACTTTACGCTTTATTAGGTCAAGGCAACACCGTACCTGTATTAACTTCATATGTGACCGCGGACGCATCATTCATCGATTTTATTGCCCCAGTATTAGGCGTATTTGATGTTTATGCAAACGCATGGGTTGACTTATTTGATGACACTGGTGAAGATTTCAACGATGCTTACTATGAGTTCCAAGCAGAAATTGAAGAAGCTTACAAAGAAAACACATTCGCCATTGCTGGTTGGATTGCAGCGATGACATTTGTTGAAGGTATCAGCCGTTTTGGTGAAGATGATATCATCACTTGGGAAGCATTCATTGACATCATGGAAGGCGAAATCTTTGACTATGCACTTGGTAGCCCAATTGATTTCTCAGATGGCAAACGTTTAGGTACACAAACCATGTCATTACTACAAATGCAACACGCTGATGAGGTTTCATACTTTGATGTTGTAGCCCCATTTACACACATTGACGATTTATTAGAATAATACTACTGATCATCTATTTTAGGGGGCAAAAGCCCCCTTTCATAGATGAGTAAAGAGGAGCGTTTACGATGGCAAAAACGATTACCGTTCAACAAGCCCTTGATCTCATTAAAGATGGCGATCACATCGTTTCAGGCATGGCAGCTAGTGAAGGCCGTGTGTTTTTTGAACACTTACACACCATCGCTGATCGGGTAACAAACATCAGTGTTGATAACTGTTTACCTTTATCATCATATCCCTACATGTTAGAAGAAAGATATGCCAACACATTCACCGTTAACAGTTGGTTTTTCTCCGCAGATTTAAGAAAAAATTTCCATCATAAAAACATTAGTTTTATTCCTAATCAACTCCATTTCGCAGGACAAAAACGATCACAACATCTAAGATCTGATGTTTATGTCGGCAATGCAACCATGCCAGATAAACACGGTTTTGTCTCACTGTCTTTATCCAATGTTTATGAAAAACATATGATCAAACAGGCGAAAACGGTCATCATTGAAATCAATCCGAATCTACCCAGAACCTTAGGTGATTTAGAGTTACATGTTAATGATATTGATTACATGATTGAAGTTGATTATCAAGCCCCTGTTTTACCTGATAGTGAACCCAATGACCTTGATAAAAAAATCGGTGGTTACATCGCTGATTTAATCAATGACGGCGATACCATTCAACTTGGTATTGGTGGCATTCCTAATGCGGTTGCCAACGCGTTAATGGATAAAAAAGATTTAGGCGTGCACACTGAAATGTTAACCACTGGTTTCATGAAATTATACCAAGCAGGAGCCATTACGAATAAAAAGAAAAGCTTACACCCAGGGAAAATGGTCGCAGCCTTTGCCCTTGGGACACAAGCCTTATATGATTTTATTGATGATAACCCTGCGGTTCAATTAATGGATGGCAATTATGTCAACGACCCATGCGTGATTGGACAAAACGATAATCAAGTCTCGATTAATACCACCATTGAAATCGATTTAACCGGTCAATGTGCCTCTGAATCCATCGGAACGATGCAGTTTTCAGGCACAGGAGGCCAAACCGATACCGCAACGGGTGCTCAGCGTGCTTTAAACGGGCGTAGTTTTATTACGTTATATTCAACCGCCAACGTTAAAAACAAACAAACCGGTGAACGTGAACGCATCAGTAAAATCGTGCCAACCTTAAAACCAGGCGCAGCCGTTAGTTTATCGCGCAACGACGTTGATCATGTCGTCACTGAATACGGTGTGGCATACTTAAGAGGGACATCGGTTCAAACACGTGTTGAAAGACTCATCAACATTGCCCATCCTGATTTTAGAGATGAATTAACCGCAGAAGCCAAAAAACTGGGATACATTCGATGAGTGTTTTCAACTTCCAAAACAAAGATGTTTTTTATCAACTTGATGATGCTGGTAAAAACCAAACGTTGGTGATCTTAAACGGCATCATGATGAGTCATAAAAGCTGGGAAACCTTCATGCCAGCGTTGTTAAAACACGTAAACGTGTTAAGGGTTGATTTCTTAGACCAAGGCGCCTCTAGTAAAATGGATGAGCCTTACACCCAAACCATTCAAGTCAAACTGTTAAAAGCGTTGTTTGATTATTTGAAACTTTCCAACATGACGGTGATGGGCATCTCTTATGGTGCGTCGGTGGCCTTACAATACGCGGTGAACCATCAAAATGATCTAAACGGGTTATTGTTGTTTAATGTGACGGCGAAAACCAACCCTTGGTTAAGAGACATTGGCCGTGGTTGGAATGAAGTGGCAAAAACAAAAAACGGTGAAGCCTACTACCACATCACCATCCCCTACATCTATTCACCGCATTTTTACCAAACCAACATTCAGTGGATGGACAACCGAAAAAAACTACTGGTTCCTTTATTTAGTGATGCCGATTTTTTAGATGCGATGATACGCTTAACCAATTCTGCCGAATCTCATGACGTTTCTAACGCGCTACCAACCATTGAAACCCGCACCTTAATTGTGGCCAGTGAACATGATTACTTAACGCCGGTTGATGAACAACAGGCCATCCATGAACACATGCCAAACAGTGATTTGATCATCTTACCAACGTGTGGGCACGCCAGCATGTATGAAAAACCAGGTGTGTTTATTCAAACCATTTTAGGGTTCATCGCTGAAAACGGTGAAACTTACCAATTATAGGAGTGTATGCCATGACAAAACAAACCATCACATTATCCAATCAAGAAACCATCAGCTATCAATGGCTTGATGGTGGCTTTGATGACACGGTTTTACTCATCCACGGTAATATGAGTAGCGGTGTGCATTTTGAACCGCTCACCACACGGTTAAAACCATCACACAATGTCCTTGTGCCTGATTTAAGGGGGTTTGGGGATTCAAGTTACCACAAACCCATTGAATCATTGGATGATTTTGCCGATGATTTAATGATGCTTTTGAACCGTCTAAACATTAACCAAGCCCTACATGTGGTCGGTTGGTCCACAGGCGGCGGCATAGCCTTAAAATTTGCGGCTAAATACCCACAGTTTGTGAACACCATCACTTTAATTGAGAGCTGTTCATACCGCGGGTATCCGATCTTTAAAAAAGATGCTGAGATGCAGCCGACCAACGAAGTGTATGACTCAAAAGAAGAGATGGCAAAAGACCCTGTTCAAGTGTTGCCTGCAGTCAATGCCATCGAAAATCAAGATAAAGCCATGATGAAAACCATTTGGCAATATGCGATTTATAACGTGAAGACACCTGATCAAGCCACCTTTGAGTTAAACATTAGTGAAACCCTCAAACAACGGAACTTAATTGACGTTGATTGGGCATTAATGACGTTCAACATGTCAAGCACCCAAAACTTAAGTGTGCCAGGCGATGGCTCAATCGAAGAGGTTAAAGCCCCCGTTTTAAATCTTTATGGTGCACAAGACTTGGTCATCACCCAAGCGATGTTTGATGAAACCAACGCCGCACTGCATGCGGTAACCCCCATCAAAATACCTACATGGTCGCATTCACCCATTACAGATGACCCAGATAAACTAACCGCTTTGATTAAAGCACACATCACATCATAGATGTTGGTCTAACCAACATCTTTTTTTTATGACAAGTAAACCACCATGGTCTTAAGAATCATTGCAACGAGGTGATGATATGAAATGGCTATGGTTCATCGGTTTGTTGGTGTTTGTGAGTCCCATCAAACCGCTTGCTTTAAAAGCAACAAGCACCATCAACTTGATCAATCCAGATACAGTTGATTGGCAAGCGGGTCAACTCGTGTCAACCGAACCGATTGCGGTAAAGGTTGACACCACCTATACCTTCACGCTCCCAGAACAAGGCGGGGGCACCTTAAGCATCTTACAAGCGGGCACCACAGTGTTTGAAGAAGACATTGCTGGTGTTGATCAATGTGTTGAGTTTAAGACACCTGACAATAGGCTTTTGCTTAGTTGCACCTTTGAAACTGTGCACCATGAACTGACGTTTGCTTTAAGTGGTGGGGCCTGGGATCAATGGCATGCGCACAATCCTGACTTGGATCATTTACAGCTTGAAATTGGTGAGACTTTCACCAGTTATGTGCCTTATCAGCCTGTGCGTCTACCGGTCTTTCAAGGCAGTGGGACATTAACCTTAAGTTACCGCGAAGCCTTGTCTATAGACACCATCATCACAACATACATCAGTGCGTATGATGAGATTGATGGCGAGGTGGGTGACAATATCACCGTCTTAAGCGATGCCTACACAGGCCATGAAAGCACGGTTGGTGACTATGAGGTGATGCTCAGTGTGACCGATGAAAGTGACAATGAAGCCACGTTTGCTTTAACCATCACCGTTGAAGATGATGAGCCACCCATCATTGACGGACCCAGTTTTATAGCGGTGGATGTCAACGACGCCCTTACATTAACTGAGATTATTGAAAAACACTTTGATTTTTATGATGAGTATGATGGCGAGATTGAAGCTTATGACATCATTGTTGATCATTATCGAGGCTTTGAAAACGCACTTGGCACAAACACCGTTTTGATTGGAATTAAGGACCGCGCCAACAATCAAACTCAACATCATTTCGAGATTCATGTCAAAGACTATGAAGCCCCGATCATCACCGGACCAGATGCGGTTACATTCACCATGTCTGAAGGGTTAGATGAGGCGAGGTTGTTGTCTAAGTTTAGCGTTCATGATAATCACACGCCACAAGCGGCGTTAACCTTAAAGGTTGAGGCAAACTGGCAAAGCCTCATCGAAACCGACCATGCAGGGACTGTTGAGCTCAGTTTAAGCGACGCCAGTGGCAACACCACCACCCACCCCGTTTATATCACGTATCTCGATGACATCGCCCCGGTGTTAGACGGCCCTACCGTGTTTGAACTATCGTATCAAGACGCGTTTTCATTATCAGATATCTTAGCAACCCTGATCATCAGTGATAATGTCGATGATTTAACAAAAGCTGATGTTGCACTGCTTGATTCTACCTTTGAACCAGGTGTGATCGGCGCCTACCAAAAAACACTACAACTCATTGATAATGCTGGTAACGTGGCCACCCACACCATCACCATCAACGTGATTGATGATGTGCCACCGGTGTTTAACTTTCACCCGCGCATTCAAGTATGCGCCTCACAAAAGCTCTCAAAATCAGAACTGTTTGCCTTTGTGAACACCCTGGATGATGTGCAAAAATTTGGCCCAAAAAGCATGCAGCTCATCAAAAACGAATACACCGATCATCATACGCAGGCAGGTCACTATGAAATGGTGATTAAACTGAGCGATGACACCGGCGCTACCAAAACACTCAGTGCGTGGGTAGACGTGAATGAACAACCGAGTGAAGCCAATCATCTCTTAAGGGGTTTCTTGATTCTGAGTGCGTTAATCTCGGTGCTGATGGCGGGGCTGCTCATGAAACATAGAAGCGTTAAAAAAACATTGTGAAGGTTTTCACAATGTTTTTTATGTTTGTATGTTGACATTTTGTCATGTACGGGTATAATAATTAGGTAAAGCCTAACTAACTAAAGGGGGCCTCGTATGGATAAAGAAACGATGAGAGCCGGATTCAACCGTTTTTTAAAGATGTATTTTGATAGTTGTAAAGAGGTTTATGAGGAATTGAACATTAAAGATGTAAAAGAAGGTCGGTTTAAATACTTACGTGAAATTGATAAGCATGGTAGCTTAACGATGAGTGAACTGGCTGAGAGTTTTAATCTGTCTAAACCAACGGTGACTGAAATGGTTAAAAAATTTGAAAAAGCACATTTAATCATGCGGCATCGTTGTGATGATGATGGTCGTGTGGTTAACATTAAATTAACCGATCGCGGACAACTGCTTGCCAAAACGAACTTACTAGAAAGCGACCGGGCGTTAGAAAAAATGTATGCACGGTTAACGAAAGAAGAACTAGAGACGTTGATAGATTTATTTAATAAGATAGGACAGGTGACATCATGATATTCAGCAAAGTACTCAATAAATACTATATTAAGTTTGCGCCGCTTTTCATCATCGGTATTGTTGCGCTTTTAGTGGTCGATATTGCCCAATTAGAAGTGCCGCTCATCATTGGTGATTTGGTCGATAACTTAGAATTATACCGGGCCGGTGATATTACCACCGAACAAGCCATTGACCATGTTCATTCGATGGTATGGACGATGGTGATCATCAGTGCGTTAATTGTGGCTGGTCGTTTTACATGGCGCATTGGCATCATGGGTGCCTCAAGACGCATCGCTTTTGAAGTGCGTGATGATATGTTTGAACACAGTTTAAGATTATCTAACCGTTTTTATTCAGAACGTAAAGTCGGTGGGTTGATGGCGTTATTCATTAACGACATTGAAGCCTTAAGACGCGCCGTTGGACCAGGGTTATTGATGGTTGTGGATGCTTTATTTTTAGGCGTTTTAGTGTTTTGGCGGATGTATACCATTGATGCGCGTATGACGTTGATTTTAGTGTTGCCGCTGGTGCTACTTGCCTTATCAGGTATTTTGATTGGTAACCGCATGAGACGCCGGTTTAGAGACGCGCAAAAAGCGTTTGAAGATTTAAGTGATGTCGTGCAAGAATCACTTTCAGGCATCACCGTCATCAAAGCGTTTGTTAAAGAACGTTTAGAGATTAAACACTTTTTAAAAGCAAATCAAAACACCAAAGATAAAAACATTAAGTTTGTTAGAATGCAAATGACCTTACAAGTCATCGTTAGAGCGATTGTATCATTGGTGTTTGTGTTGATGATTGCTTATGGAACCAACCTTGTCTCGGCAACCGCAGGCAGTGCTGATCCCTTTACCATTGGTGATCTTGTGGCCTTTTTATCCTACTTCAGTATGTTGATTTGGCCGATGATGGCGATTTCAATGATCATCAACGTGTATTCACGAGGAAAAGCCTCGATTCAGCGAATTGAAGGCATTTTAAATGAACCGGTTGATATCGTTGATGAAAACACCGTTACCATCGATGAGATTAAAGGTGATATTACCTTCAACCATTTATATTTCTCTTATCCCGATGCGGATGATGAGGATTATGTGTTAAAAGACATTTCCTTTGAGATTAAAGCGGGTCAAACCGTGGGCATCTTAGGACGGACAGGTTCAGGTAAAACCTCGATTGTTGATTTGTTGTTGAGATTATATAACCTTGATGACAATCAGTTGCTGATCGATGGTGTGGATATCATGCGTCTACCGTTTAAACAAGTTAGAGAAAACATTGGGTATGTCCCCCAAGATGGCTTCTTATTCTCTGATACCATTAAAAACAACATCGCCTTAGGTGTGGCTGATGAACACCGTCATATGGATCACATTCAAGAAGTCGCTGAACTCAGTGATGTGCATGACAACATTGTTCAATTTAAAGAAGGCTACAACACCGTCATCGGTGAACGTGGTGTGACGTTATCAGGTGGACAAAAACAACGCGTGTCTATCGCAAGAGCGTTGGCTAAAAACCCACCAATCTTAATCATGGATGATTCGGTGAGTGCCGTTGATACCTCAACGGAAGAAAAAATATTGAAAAACCTGAAAAAAATTAGAGAAGGCAAAACCACCATCATGATCGCACACCGGATATCAACGGTTAAAAACGCTGATAAGATTGTCATCATTGATGAAGGCAAAGTCCTTGATGTGGGAACCCATGAAGAATTAGAACAACGCTGTGAGTTTTACCGGGATTTGGTCGAAAGACAACAACTTGAAGATGAAGTGGAGGTGGCATAAATGTACGATATTGATTCGGATAAGCGATTACATAATTATAAAGACGCTGATATATTAAAACGGCTTATGCATTATGCCAAACCATTTGTCCCCGCGTTTGTGTTAACCTTTTTCCTCATGTTCATATCGGTGGCGATGGCCTTGTTAGAACCATTTATCATCGGGCTTTCCATTGACTCATTAACAGGCACTTTTACGCTGATATCATTACCATGGTTGCTGGCTATTTTTGTGGCTTCGATTCTTTTATCAGCTGGGTTTGAATATTTACAAACGATGATCTTACAAAAAACGGGTCAATCGATTGTTTATAACATTAGAGAAGAAGTGTTTACGCACGTTGAAACACAAGACATTGAATACTTCAACAAAATCGCCACGGGTAAACTGGTGACACGGGTGGCGAATGATACCAATACCCTTAATGAAATGTATACCAGTGTGATTGTCAATGTCTTTAAAAATTTATTCACCATTGTTGGGATCTTAGGCGCGATGTATATCTTAAACGCCCGCTTAGCGACCTTAATACTAGGCATCACCCCCTTTATTGTTGTGTTTAGCTTTGTGTTTAGACGTTTCTCACGTAAAGCTTACCGCATGGTAAGAGCGAACATGTCACGCGTAAACGGCTTTTTAGCAGAACATTTATCGGGAATGAAACTCGTTCAAATCTTTAACAAAGAACCAGAAAAACACCATGAGTTTGATGAGAAAAACCAAGAGTTAAGACGCAGTGAACTACGTGAACTACTCGTCTTTGCTATCTACCGACCAACCATGTATATGTTGTTTATGGTCTCGACGATCATCATTTTCTTCTACGGTGGCCTGCAAGTTGTGGCTGGGACCATCACCGTTGGTGTTTTAGTTTCCTTTTATAATTATTTACGCCGTTTCTTTGAACCAATCCAACAACTGGCTGAACAGTTTAACATTGTACAATCTGCCTTTGCATCCAGTGAAAGAATCTTTGCGATTTTAGATGCGAAGCCAGTGGTGGTAGACCAACCTGGTGCGATTGAACTTGAAGATGTCAAAGGTGCGATTGAGTTTAAAAACGTTTGGTTCCAATATAAAGAAGACGAATGGGTCCTTAAAAACGTGAGTTTTAAAGTCCAAGCAAAAGAAAGTGTGGCCTTTGTTGGCGCTACGGGCGCTGGTAAAACCACCATCTTAGCACTATTAACACGCAACTATGATATCCAACACGGACAAATCTTACTAGATGGCATCGACATCACCACCATTAAAATTGGGAGTCTAAGAAGCTTTGTTGGTCAAATGTTGCAAGATGTGTTTATGTTTAGTGGCAGCATTCGCTCAAACATCACCTTACGCGATGATTCAATCACAGATGAAGAAGTTAAAGAAGCGTGTCGCTATGTTAATGCGGACAAGTTTGTCGAGAAGTTACCAAATCAATACGATGAGCGGGTTCGTGAACGCGGCAACAACTATTCAGCTGGTCAAAGACAGTTGATCAGCTTCGCAAGAACCTTGGTTCACAAACCATCGATCATGATTTTAGATGAAGCGACGGCCAACATCGATACTGAAACCGAAGAGTTGATTCAAGATTCACTTAAAAAGATGATGAACATCGGAACCATGTTGATTGTGGCCCACCGCTTATCAACCATTCAACACGTCGATCAAATCATTGTTTTACAACAAGGTGAGATTTTAGAAAAATGCTCACACCAAGATTTATTAAAGCAAAAAGGACATTATTACTACTTATACAAATTGCAGTACGAAGAATCCTAATGCATAAGTGCCTGTTTAGGTTTAAACAGGCGCTTTTCTTTTCGTTTAACATTGCACACGTCTTTGATGCGTTGTATAATACACTTAAAGTGAGGAGTGGATTATATGACGTTACTGTTATTCGCCTTAGTGATGTTAGTCGTCATTGATATCATGCTAAAGTACAAACCACAAGGGATGATTTTTTACAAAAATGCACATATTTTTTCTGTGGTGGTCGCCGTTACTGAGTACACAGAAAACATTGAAGAACTGGCTGAATTTGCCCGAAACTCTCGTCATGAGTTTGTGTTTGTCAGTGTCAATTACGCCATTGACCCAACAGACTATCAAGGCATTAAAGTCATCGAAATGCAAGAAGCGTTTGATGAACATGCCACCATGGTAAAAACGCCGATGATTTTAAAAGCCTATCATGCTGGGTATCCCTACACCAATGAATCGTTCGTGCTTTTTATGCATGCCGATGTGAAACTCATCAACCATAAAACGATGAACCACATGGCCAATAATTTGGTTGAACATCAACTCTATACCATTAAAGAAATTTTACCGTTTAAAGACCATAAACAAGGGTATAAACTCTTTTTCGATGTGTACCGTGATGTCAGTTTACCTGATGAAAAAATCAACCCTTCGTTTTATGCCATTAAACGTGAAACCTATGAATTAACCGGTGTTCATAAACAACCCTTAACGTCATTATTAACCTTAGAACAATTGGTCGCAAAGAAAAACGTGAACGTCGTCCACGTTAAACACGACCAATCGCTATTTAAAGAAGAATACCCATACCCATTTAAAACCTATATGACCCGCTTTTTTGATTGGTTTAAAACCACAGAAGATTTTACTGGTTTTAGACGGATGCTGTTGTTGTTATTCGCGTTTCATATTTTTTATGTGTTTTTAATCATCGATTTAAACTGGTACAACATCATTTTATTTGTCATCGCTCAGTTCAGTGCCTACATTGCCATTAGAAGGTATGCTAGACACCACTGGTTACAATACATACTCATGCCATTTTATATGCTGTTTTTTGATGGTGTGCTCTTAGTCGCA
>PWKX01000210.1 GCA_003559585.1 Mollicutes bacterium
GGGTATTAAATAGGGGAAAATAGATCTTATCGTTGATGATTAAATCAACACCAGCTGATCGTAAATCTTTTAAAAATGAGCGTTTGGTTCTCGCTGAACCTAGACCATCAATGATGACTTTGACTTGCAAGCCTTCTTTGGCTTTTTGTTTTAAAATATCAGCGAACTGTCTTGAGGTCTCATCGTGTCTAAAAATAAAAAATTCGAATAAAATTGTGTGTTTAGCGGCTTTTAAATCTTGAATTAATGCCGGATAAAATGTTTCACCGTTTTTAAACACCTCAACGGTGGTGTTTTGATAAAACGGTTGATGATGACTACAGTGATGGGCGGCTTTAAAAATCTCAGCATGGGCATCGTCTTGATAAGAAAAATCTTCAGGCGATGCTTCTTGGGTGATGTAGTTCCTGCCTTGCATATAAGGTCTTTTTCGATACCGGCGAGATTGTTTAAAACTCCGACCAAACGTTAAAAACAAGGTAATGCCTAAAACGGGTTCAAAGGTAAGCAATAACAACCAAGGTAATTTTTGATGAGGATTATCACTGCGTAAGGTAATCGAAAACCAGATGACAAGGAAGACAACAACAAACAGGGTTCTAACAAAGAACCCTGTGAAAGTGGATAGGTCGAAAAAGTCCCATATACTGATGAAGATAAATTCCAGTAAAAACCGGAAACCTAAAGCCAAAAGTAATATGATGACAACCATCAGGTTTTTGCGAAGGTTACGTTCCAAAAGCCATCATCCTTCCGATTATGTTATTCAGGGACTGGTTCTTCACCTTTAATGATGACAGCGATGCGGTTAAAGGATGGGCCATCAAGGTGTTTCAGTGCGTCTAGTGTCACGTGGTCTTTAAGTTTATTGGCATTGGATTGATGAAATTTTTTCGTTTTATCCAGTGCGTCTGCTTTATCGGTTTTAAAATCGAGTAGTTCTTTGTTTAACCTAGCAACGGTGTTTTCATACGTGGCATCGTTACGGTCTTTGTCGTTAAAACGTTCTTGTCGTTTGTTTTCTGATTGTTCTTTTAAATTACGCATCGTGTTATCGTGGCTACGTTTTAATTTGTTTTTATGCAGAGTAAGCCGGTTGGTTTCTTCCTCGTGTGCTTCTAAGTGTTGTTGTTGCTGTTCTTCTTTCGCTTTTTCAAGTTGAGCGATGGTTTTATCATACACCGCGTTAATGTTGTTGGTCGTTTCTTTTAGTGAAGTTTTTAATGATGATTCGGTTTTATCAATATTGACCAGCTGTGTTTCTAAGGTTGATCTATTTTTGTTTTTAAGGTTTTCAATGCGTTCTAATCTTGTTTGTCTGTAATCATCAGCGCTGTCCATCGTATCTTTTTTGCGGGTTTCTTGAAAGGTATGGAATAAAGCACTGCGTTTTTTAATTTCCATCGTGCGGCTTTCAAATTCTTCTAGTTCATCATGCGCTTGTTGTTTCGCTTCATCAATGGCTAGATTAATTTGATCGCGGCTATGATAAAGCAACGTTTCAGCTTCTTCAATTGACTGGGCTTTATTTTCTGTGATGGTTTGCAACATATCACTATAGACAAAGCGTTTTTTATCAAGTCGACGGGCGGTGTCTTGTTCTTTAGCCGCTAATTTTTCTTTCAGTGATTTTAAATCACGTTTTAAAGATTCTTTCTGTTTTTTTTCTGTGGTATTTGCGATGTCGGTTTCTAAGGCTTGAATGGATTGTGCGTGTTGTGCTTTAAGATCACTTAATGTTTGTTCATGGTCTTGTTTTAATTTCTTTAACGGCGCTTCATATAAAACGGCTTCTTTTTCAAATGAAGCTTCAATGTCTTTGATGATTTGCTT
Source organism: Mollicutes bacterium (assembly GCA_003559585.1). Classification (GTDB taxonomy): domain Bacteria; phylum Bacillota_I; class Bacilli_A; order Izemoplasmatales; family Izemoplasmataceae; genus B1SED10-225. The sequence goes on from PWKX01000210.1 coordinate 1,834, forward strand.
ATGGTTGCTCTCAACGGTTTCAAGCATCGCTTGATAGGTTTTTAGTTGAATGCTTAGTCGGTTTTCAATATCAGCTTTCATATAGGGATGATACACATCAAAATGCTCGCTACTTAAAGCCGCGTAATTTTTACTGTGATGGGTATAATGAGCGCTTAAAACAGATTGAGCTTTATAATCTCTTTCAACAATGGTTGCTTGTTTGGTATATTCAATGTTATCAATATCGTATGCATACAAATATTGCATGCGACGCTCTAAAGTGTCTAACATGTTTTCTTGGTAGGTTGCTTGGGCATCGTTTTTCTCTAGATCGCGTTTCTTCTTCGCCTCAGCGATGCCTTGCAAAGTATTAAGTTCTGTTGTTTCTGACTCTTTTTGTAAGCGGGCATCGTTTTCGGTTTGATCCCGGTATGGTTTGGCGATGGCTTTTTCGTGTTCTGCAATCGCTTTTTTCTCATTTAAAGTATGATCGTAATTGATGTTTTGAATTTCATAATCGATGTTAATGGCATTTTTCTTATGTTTATATTCTGCGAGGGTTAAGTTTAGCGTTGTATTGCCTTCTTCTAAAGCAATTTGCGCTTCATGGTTGATGCGTTCTTTTTCGTTTAAGTGCGTGGTGATTTGATCGATGGTGTTGTGTTTGAACGTTTCAACTTTGTGGGTGTAGGCCGCTTGTTTTTCTTTGAGTTTGTCGTATTCAGGGGCCAGTAATTGTTCGTGTTCGATGCGTTTGTTTTTCAATGTTGATTGGTGTTCTTTCTTTAAGACTTTTAGTTGTTTTTCATATTGGTGGGTTTGTGATGAATCTTGTATTTTTTCAGCTTCTTTTTTATAGTTTTCTAGTTTGTTTTTTTGTTGTTGATATGAAGCTTCTAGTGCTTGAACATGCTCATCGTGTTCTTTTTTCATTTGTTTGATATCTAGTTCAACAGGTTCACAGTCTTTTTTATAGGCTGATTTTAATGATTTCAAACCTTCCTTAGCTTCTTTAACAAAGGTTTTGATGGTCTCATCAAGTTTCTTTTGATGGGCATCGCGGTTTTTCTCTACTTTATCATGATGCTGATCAAAGGTATCATGGGCCTTTTTTTCGATGGGGGCGATGTCTTCGTAAAGTTTATTGGTCTCAGCCAACAAAACTTCCATATGTTTATTATGTTCTTTGATGGCATCTTCGATGGCTTGTTCTGTTTCGTTCTCAGTTCTTTGCAACGTTTTGGTGGCTTCTTTGACTGCATAATCAAAATTGGCGCTTATTTTTTGCGCTTTTAGTGTATAAGTAGCATCCTTGCTTTCAAACGCATCTAAGATGTCTTCTTCTTTTTTGTGTTTAATGATCAGTTGTGTTTCTTTTTCTTCAAGGATATCTTCTAAGTGAGATTCTAAGACTTTTTTCACCTTTTGCTTGGCTTGTTTATAAAAGGCTTGCATGGTCTTCTCATTATCATCATGCGTTTTTAACGCTTCTTCTAAATGTTGATCAATCTTAGCGTTAATTTGATTAAAAAAGTGGTGTTTTGCTTTCCACGTCTCTAGGGTTTGAAAGTGTGCTTTAACCACCGATTCATATCGCGCGTTTAATAATGCTTTAATTTTTTCGTCCTTTGTCATCATTAAATCCCCCTTTAGTCCTATTTTAGCATGTTTCAATGAGATTATAAGCATAATTTTACTTGAAAATCAAAAAAGTGACAGCGAATGCTGTCACGTCTTTAGTCGTTTGTTAGGGTTTTGTCAATGAAACGCATGGTGCCACCGACTGAGATGTGGAGATCCGCATCTTGTTTTTCTTTTAAAGTTACTAAAATCCTTGATGGTTTGTTCATGCTAATTCCTTGTGCGAATTGATAGGTTGATTGTTTTAAAATGTTTTGTGTATATAAGTAATAAGCCAGTGAACCAGAAGCTGTTCCTGTGGCGCTTTCTTCTGGAATTCCTAAGACTGGCAAGAAGTTTCTGCCTTGTGCATCCATGTTTGAATCCAAGGTAAACAAGTACAAACCAGATGCCCCGTATTGTTCGCATAA
>PWKX01000186.1 GCA_003559585.1 Mollicutes bacterium
ACCGTTTGAGCACTCATTTTTAAATGGGTTAATACGTGTTTTAATGACCCACTAAAAGATAAACCGCTAACGGGCACTGTCTTCTCACCATCAAAATATAGGGCTAAACGGATCTCCCCACCGATATAATCACTGTAAGGTTCAATTTGTAGCCCTGATAAGGCTTTAATCAAAAGATGTGGGGTGCTTTTTAAAGCACTTTCTGCAAAAGAACCCGCACTGACCTCAACCTTTCTTAAAAGGCCTGTCGGTGTTTCATTTAAATATGAAGCATATTGATTACCACCATAATAAGCTTTTAATTGACCATTTTCAATGATACTGATTGGTTTTAAGACGGTTCCTTCATGGTCAAAAAAATCAGCGTTTGATTGTGGTGTTAACGTTAAAGTGATTTTGTCATACTTTGGGTTTTCTTGAATCATATCGCCGATAGCTTTACTTGCTTGGCCTAAATAAACACTTTGAAACCTTGCATCATGAATGACTGATCTAAAAAACTGATGTAACTCTGTATGTGGTAATAACACATTTAGCTTATTTGGTAATGTCACATCAGTTGCTTGATAACGTGCTTTGACATCATCTAAGGCTAATCTAGCTTTTTGATCAATAACAGTCTCATCTAAGGTTTTATACGTATCATAACGGTACAGTTCAACGCTGTTTGAACCATTAAACGTTGGAATCGCTTCAATAGCGAATTGCGCCATTGTTTTTTCATAGTCGATGCCTGTTGAGGTGATTAAGCGTGTGGTGATGGTTGTGTAAAATGCTTCTAGTTGGTTAAAGACTGCTTGTTTTGTGGTATGACCATTGTAGCGTTTGATGACCTCATCTAACAGGGCAAAAGGTTCTTGAGTCATTGGGGGTTCAGCTTGTGGTTTTAAGGGTTGTGCATTCATTGGATTAAAGGGTTTATTGTATACGAGTTTGGCCGATTCAATCATTGTTGAAAGCATGGTCTCAAATGTGATTTGATCGGTTGCCGTGGGGATTTTTAAAGACGCGGACCCTAAGAACTCATCGTGTTTTACATCAATACTTAAGGTGATATCTTGGGTTTTGGCTAAGCGTCTGGTTTCTGTTTGATCTTTCACATAAAAGGCTTCGTGTGAGATATTATCTTCAATTAACAAACGCCAGTTTGTGATCGCATCATGATGTTTTAGGGTTTTTTTCATACTTGTTATCATCCGATTTTCACCTCACATTTTAAATAAGGGCCGCCGTCACTCACAGGAACCCACTCTTTATAGCCTTTACCACAAAAACCGCTCCCAATGATTTTAAAGTCTTCACTTATCGCATTAATTGAGGTGAGCACATCAATCACATGCCCACTTAACACCACAGGTGAGACGAGTTTGCCTGTGAACGCACCATGTTTAATCTCACGGCCATAATGAGCAGTACATTGAATGCCCCAGTTTTTGGGGTCTTCCATGCCGTTGTTGGTTTGAACAATTAAATAGCCATGTTCGACTGATTTAATCATGTCATCTAACGTATCGTCCCCTTTAGCAAAATAAGTGTTGGTCATACGACTATAGCTTTTACGTTTAAATGATTCACGTCTACCATTGCCTGTCGGTGTGGTGCCTAACTGCATCGCACTGAGTAAATCGGAAATGCCGCGTCTTAAAATACCATTTTCAATGATTTTTGTATCGTTCGCTAACACACCGTCATCATCAAAAAAGTAAGACGCCACGCTTAAAGCAGAAGCCGCACCATCATGCATATTCACAATCTCAGAGGCGACAGGCTTATCGATATGATATTTAGCCTCAGCACGGTCTTTGACAAACATGTCCATCTCAACCCCGTGTCCAAATGCCTCGTGAGCAATAAGGCCTGTAATTGAAGGGTCTGTGATGACAGTATAAGTGCCTGGTTTTGGTGGTTTAGCTTCTAAGAGTTTAACCGCAATATCAGCCGTGTTTTTAGCCATTGATTCTAATTCAGTTAACGCTTGTTCGATGGATAACGTACCATTTCCATCAAAGGCATATTTGGTGTTATCCCCGTGTTTACTTAAGCAGAACGTTTTATAATTAACCCAAGGATACACCTGGGACAGTTCTTTCTTCGTTGAGATATACAGTTTATGCGTCAATGTTATGCTCAAGCCACAACGAACGTTAAGGACGTGTTCATGAAATGAAAGCGTCTTTGTTTGGATACGTTTTAAAGCGTCCATGATCGCTTTAGAACTTAAGTTTTCCCCTTCTAATTCTCTCACAAAATCTTCTTTGTGCGCTTCTTCTTTAACCATCTTTGCCGGCATGGTTTTCAAAGCACGTGGGGTTTTAACAAGCCCGTTAATGCTTGAGATGACATCATCTAAATGATCATCATCTAACAAATCGGTGGCGTATTCGGTATAAAATTCACCGTCATACACCTTGATCACAAACCCTGATTCACTCTCATCAGTTGAGCTGATATTTGCGCTTGATTTATCTAAATCATACGAGATTGCGTTCACATCGGTACCTAAGATACTCACAAAAGGATAGTGTTTGTTTAAACGGTTGATTAAGGTTTTCATGATGGGACGTTTGTCATTTAAATATGGAGAAAAAGTTGTTTTCATAAGCGCCTCCTTTAATGTACAACATATTCATTATAACGCATACCTGACCCGTTATTGTAAAAGAATGATATTTTTAAGAAAAACTTGTATCATCGCGCTTCCTATTTTATAATGATAACACCTTAGCATTGAGGAGATTTGTATGATTACTTCTATCAAAACATTTATACTGACAGCCGTCCTTTTTTTAACCGCATGCGCCACAGATCATAAAGAGATTGAGACCATTGATTTAATGCCATTTGAGCCGCATTTTTTTGATGATGCTTGGCAGTTCGTCGATTTAAGAAGTGATGATGAACGCGCGTTAAATGGGTATATCAATGGGTTTGAAAACATCGCATTTTATGAGGATTTAGAAGACCAACATATTTTAATGTCTAGCGCGAATTGGCGGTTTCATCCAGAAAATATTCGCGATCAAACCGCGTTAGAAGCCTTATTTGACCGTGATAAAAAAATTGTGCTTATATGCCGGCGCGGGATTAGAGCGCATTATGTTCAAGCTGCGTTAACTTATCTAGGTTATGATGAAGTCTATAACGCTGGGGCCGTTGAAGATTATAAGGGCAGTCATTTTGTTGCACCAAACCATCCATAAAAACAGCTTTCTATGTTGAACCATAGAAAGCTGTTTTCTTTATGATTTTGACCAAGGAAAAATCATCGGGGTGGTTTGTGTGTATGTCTGCCAACCATCGTATTTTTCCATGCGTTTTTCTAATAGCGGTGTTGAAATTTTGACAAGGACCAACGTCATGATCAATGGTGAGATAACCAAGAGACTGTATAAGATTAAACTAAAGGTGGTATCGATAAGAACCCAGCCTGTGATATATAGCCCAAGCCAAATGAGAATTTCACCAAAATAATTGGGGTGTCTTGTGAGTGACCACAAGCCATGTGTCATCAATGTTTTTTGACCTTTCTTTATGTGACGACGTAGTTGTTCATCGCCGATGACTTCAAAAAATAGCCCAGTGAATGCGATGAATAAGCCTACATAGACAAACGCTTGTGTCCAACCAGTGAAATCAAAGGTGTTGAACTTAATGATCACATAACTAGCCGAACCAACCACAAAGTTAATCAACCCTTGAATCATAAACACTCTAAAGAATGCGGTGATGACCACTTTGTCACCCCATTCTTTACGCCACTGGGCGTAGCGGAAATCTTCGCCGTTACCCCAGTTACGTCTGAAGAGGCGCACCGATAGGCGTAAACCCCAA
>PWKX01000217.1 GCA_003559585.1 Mollicutes bacterium
ACCGCGCTGATCACCGGTTCCATCTCATAGGCTAAGCGCCCACAGGTTGGACAAGCAATGATGGTGGCTTGTTCATAAAGGTTAAAGCTAGCCAGCAGTGTTTTACACGCTTTTAACTCTTCTAAACGCTCACCGCTTAAGGAGATGCGAATCGTATCACCAATGCCCTCATGCAATAAAGCCCCAAGGGCGGCACTCGATTTGATGATGCCTTGATAAACAGGGCCGGCCTCTGTGAGGCCTAAGTGCAAGGGATAGTTAAACGTTTTTGCGGCCAAACGGTTGGCTTCAATTGTTAAGTTGACATCAGAGGCTTTCAGCGAGATGATGATGTCATAAAAGCCTAACGCTTCAAAGGTTTTTACGTGTTCTAACGCGCTTTGAACCATCGCTTCAGCCGTATGACCATAACGCTTAATGATCTTAGCATCTAAACTCCCAGCGTTGATGCCAATTCTAATGGGAATGTTGCGTGCTTTGGCTTTTAAAACAACCGCTTCAACCTTATCCTTTGAACCAATGTTGCCTGGGTTAATTCTGATTTTATCCGCGCCATGTTCCATCGCCAATAACGCAAGTGTGTGGTTGAAATGAATATCAGCCACCAGTGGGACACTGGTCGCTTTTTTTAACGCCTTAAACGCTTTGGCATCCGCTTGATCGAGCACTGAAAAACGCACCAAACGCGCCCCTTCAGTGGCGTAGGTGTTGATTTCTTTGATGGCTTGTTTTAAATTTGAAGGTCTTGATTTAGCCATGGTTTGAATGACGGGCTTCGCTTGATGGCCAATTTGGACATCACCGACATAGATGGGTCTGGTTTGATTCCTTTTTATCATCGTTATCACCTTTCATCATTATAATAAATCTTGGGGCAAATTGCACGGTTTAACTTGATTTTAGTGCTTAAAAGTGATAAGATATTGTCGAGTTTGTGAAGGAGGCAAGAAAATGCGCGTACAATTTGTATTACGATGTGAAACATGTAAAGAAGAAAACTATATCTACACGAAAAACAAACAGAACCAACCAGGACGTGTTGAAGTTAAAAAGTATTGTCCAAAATGCGACAAGCATACCATGCACAAAGAAAAAAAATAAAAACTTCTTTCAATAGAAGTTTTTTTAAATCACAGGCGGTGATGATATGACAACGATATTAGCGTATGACATTGGTGGGACCACCATCAAATGCGGTTTGTTTGACCAAGCAGGCACACTGCTTAAACAATGGTCTTTAAAAACCAACCGCAAAGCACAAGGCAGCGGCATTTTAAAAGATTTAGCTACGGATATAAAAGCGCATGTGAAGCCAGCTGATTTAATCGGCATTGGCATTGGTGTGCCTGGTCCTGTGCTTGGCACCACCGTATCTAAAGCGGTCAATTTAGGATGGCAAAACGTGGATGTGAAAGCCGAATTAGAACGGTTGTTGGGCTTTAACACCACCATTTTTGTTGAAAATGATGCCGATGTGGCCGCGTATGGTGAGTTTGCCATGCATCAAAGTTCGATGCGTTCAATGGCGCTTTTAACCTTAGGCACCGGCATTGGCGGTGGCATCATTTTAAATGGCGATATTTTAAGAGGCACCCACGGTGTCGGTGGTGAAGTTGGTCATTTTGTGATGGGTGAAGGACTCGCTTGTAACTGCGGTCAAAACGGTTGTTTAGAAACTTTTTCTAGTGCCACCGGTGTAAGTAGACACACTGAAAAGTTTATCAATGAAGGCGTGCCTAGTACCCTTAAGCCTGATCAGTTAAACGCTAAGTTGATTTTTGAAGCCGCCAAACAAGGCGATCAAGCCGCACTTAAAAGCGTCGATCAAGCCGCTGTTTACTTAGCCCAAGCGATTGGGTATGTGAACACCGCCTTGGATTTAGAACGCGTGTTGATTGGCGGTGGGCTTGCTGAGGCGGGTGATTTCTTATTAGATAAAATAAGAACACATTACCGCCATCATGTCTTTCCTTTAATCAAAGACTTACCCATTGAAAAAGCAACCTTAGGCAATGACGCTGGTATTTATGGCTGTGCGTGGGTGGTGAAACAACATGGTTGAAGCGATTGTCAATGATTTTGCGGAAAACACCTACATCATCTACAACGAAAAAGATGCTTTTATCATCGACCCTGGGTCTAATTATCCAACGATGACCACCTTTTTAAACGAACATCAACTTACCTTAAAAGGGGTGCTTTTAACACATGGTCATTATGACCACATTAAAGGGTTAAACGATTTGCTGTCGGCCTACAAACAAGTTCCGATTTATATTCACGAGAGTGAACGTGATTTTTTGTTTGATCCAAACCTTAATTTAAGTACTTATATGGAAAAACCGTTTAAAGTCCAAGATAAACACGTGGTTGAAACGATCAATGACACCAACCGTTTCACCTTAGGTGATGAGACCATCACCGTTTATCACACCCCTGGTCACACCAGAGGTGGGGTTAGTTTTCACTATAAAGATTATTTATTTACCGGTGATTGTTTGTTTAAAGAAAATATTGGCAGAACCGATCTACCAACGGGTGATCACGAAACAATCATCCAATCATGTCAGCAATTGTTAAACACTTTAAACGATAATACCGTTGTATATCCAGGGCATGGCCCCTTCACCACAATCGCACATGAACGGCTCAACAATCCGCATTTATAAACCACGAATATCGTGGTTTTTTGATGGATTTAAGTTTTTAGCACTCATCTCTTGACAGTGCTAACTTGGTGTTATATAATACGTTTAGCATTCAGATGTGTCGAGTGCTAAAAGGGGTGACATCATGCTCAAAGAACGGCAAAAACTGGTGCTTAAACTGATCATTGAAATCTTTGTAAAGACGGCTGAACCGGTCGGTTCACGCAATCTTTCTAAACATCTGTCGTTTTCACCGGCAACGATTCGCAATGAAATGGCTGACTTAGAAGATATGGGTTACTTAGAAAAAACACACTCTTCAAGTGGGCGTGTGCCGAGTGAAAAAGGGTATCACTATTATGTGGAGACCTTGATGGTTGAAGAACCAGAGACAGAAGTGGATATGACACTCATTGATAGTTTGTTTGAGCAAAACATGGCCCGCGATGAAACCATCGAACGCGCCATTAACCTCTTATCACAATTAACCAATTACACCTCGATTGCCCTAGGCCCAAGCGCACAAAACTCACGGGTTAAAAAAATCGAGCTGATTCCGCTTTACGGCGATGTCAGTGTGTTACTGGTTGTGACGAACTTAGGTTATGTGGAAAGTAAAAACATCACCTTGCCAAGTGGCACAGACACAGAAGAATTAACCGGTATCATCAGAATTTTAAATGATATCTTATATGATGTTCCAATTTCACAAGTGTCCAACAAACTAAGATACGATATTAACCATGAGAAGATCAAAGAACTCCTAGCCTACAACAGACAAATCATTGATGCTTTTTTAGATGCGTTTACCCGGTTTACCCAAAGTAAATTTTACTTATCTGGACAAAGCAACATGCTTTATCAACCAGAATTTAAAGATTTAGACCGTGTGCGTGAGTTGATGAATTTCTTTGAGAAAAACGATATCTTAAAACTTGTTGAACATGAAAGCAACAACGGTTTAACCGTTAGAATCGGACAAGAAAATGAAATCAAGGCCATGAAAGACTGTTCAGTGGTGATGGTCCCCTACCAAGTCAACGAAGGTGAAACAGGCACCATTGCCGTGGTTGGACCGACTAGAATGGAATACCGCAAAGTCATTCCACTCCTTCAGTACTTGGCCAAACACTTATCCAAATTATAAGGA
>PWKX01000215.1 GCA_003559585.1 Mollicutes bacterium
AAAATTGTGATAAAATAACAAAATGCGATACAATGCGCTTTTTTGTGTTGTAATCTCTTTTTACTATTAAAACGGGGTGGATATTAGTGAACTATTCGATTGTCAAATATGGAAGAAAACGTGAGAGAAGAAATTATTCTCGAGTCAAATCCAATGTCGAGCTTCCAAATCTGATTGAAGTACAAACCAACTCATTTGACTGGTTTGTTAAAGAGGGCTTAGAAGAGCTCTTAAGAGACATTTCTCCTATTGAAAATCACACAGGAGATTTGGAGTTAAATTTTGAAGGCATTGAGTTTGGAGAGCCCAAATATTCCATAGCAGAGTGTAAAGAAAAAGAATTAACCTACGCGAAGCCCCTTCGTGTTGGCGTGAAATTGGTCAACAATAATACAGGTGAAATCGTTGAACAAAAAATCTTCATGGGTGATTTCCCTTATATGACACCAAGAGCCTCATTTATTATTAATGGTAGTGAACGTGTTATTGTCTCTCAAATTGTCCGTAGTGCCGGTGTGTTTTTCAGTGAGGAAATTGATCGCAAAACACTCCAGTCAAAATACTTAGGACAAATCATTCCAAACCGGGGCGCTTGGCTTGAGTATGAAACAGGGTCGAAAGACAACCTGTTTGTCAAACTAGATCGCTCGAAGAAAATTCCAATGACCACATTATTAAAAGCATTGGGATTCACAAATATTGATCACATTAACGCTATTTTTGGCGATAATGAATACATGGTTAATACCATGGAAAAAGATACCACTAAAACATCACACGATGCTGTTTTAGAGGTTTATTCTAAATTAAGACAAGGGGAAACCGCCACGATTGAAGGGGCGATAAGTTTCCTTGTTAGTCGTTTATTTGATTCAAAACGTTACGAACTTGCGAAAGTTGGTCGTTTTAAAGTTAATCAAAAACTAAATGTCTTAAATCATGTCAAAGGCACCACACTTGCGAAAAACATCATTGACCGTGATACCGGTGAAGTGATTTTAAAAGCAGGCACAGATATTGATGACGAGGTGTTAAGCATTCTCGATCAAAACCGCGAACACTTTAGAGAAACTGTTGGCGGTGTTTTAGCGTCCTCATTAGAATATGATTTTGTTGAACAACTTGAAGTGTTAAACGCCAACCCATATTTAAGCCATATTGATGATGAAGAAAAAATGCTACAAATTCGTTATCAATCCTATTGGTCTATCAATGATTATGTTCAAGGATATTTAAAATCACAAAACCTAACAGAAAAAGCATTCATTGAAAAAGAAGGCAATGAAGCCTACGAGATGATGGTTGAAAACATCAAAGAAACGTTTGAAAACGACATTCTATACTTCGACCTTGCAAAAGTAGAGATTTTAGAAGTCGTCCAACGTGATAAAGACGATCAAGAAACCACCATTCGTATCATTGGGAACGATTCAACCGAAACCGCAGAACACTTAGTGCCTTCAGATATCATGGCATCTATTGGCTATTATTTAAACCTCATGCAAAACTTCGGACGTTTAGACGATATTGACCATTTAGGAAACCGCCGTTTACGCTTGATTGGTGAATTACTTAAAAACCAGTTCCGCATCGGTCTTTCGAAATTAGAAAAGAACGTTAAAGATAGAATGTCAACCCGTGATACCTCTGAGATGAAACCACAAGGGTTAATCAACATTAGACCACTCACGTCTTCTTTGAAAGAATTCTTTGGTTCATCACAGCTATCACAATTTATGTCACAAACCAATCCATTAGATGAACTCACGCATAAACGCCGTCTATCAGCGCTAGGCCCAGGTGGTCTTACCCGTGATAGAGCCGGATTCGAAGTTCGCGATGTGCACTATTCGCACTATGGTAGAATCTGCCCAATTGAAACGCCAGAAGGCCAAAACATTGGTTTGATCAACAGTTTGGCATCTTACGTTCGTGTGAATCAGTTTGGGTTCATTGAAACCCCATATTTAAGAGTCAAACATGTTAAACATGATGATGGCACGAATGATGTGTTTATCACCGACAAATACGAGTTTTTAACCGCAGATCAAGAAGAACCATATACGATTGGACAGGCAAACATTAATTTAGACGATGACCGCCGCGTCATCGATGATAACGTTGTTGCCCGACATATGGGTGATACTAAAATGCATGCTAAAGAAGATATTGATATGATTGATGTTTCACCGAAACAGATTGTATCGATTTCAACAAGTTCGATTCCGTTCTTGGAGCATGATGATGCCAACCGTGCTTTAATGGGTGCCAACATGCAACGTCAAGCTATCCCATTACTAAGACCAGAGGCACCATTTGTTGGAACAGGAATCGAATACAAAGCCGCTAAAGATAGTGGCGCATGCCAGGTCGCTAAAAACGATGGTGTGGTTGAATACGTCGATTCAAAACGCGTCAAAATCCGCACTGCATCAGGCGAAATAGAAGAACATATTTTTGAAAAATTCCAACGCAGTAACCAAGGGACTAATTTCTCACAAACACCAATTGTTAGACAAGGTGATCAAGTCAAAGCTGGTGAGATTATCTCAGATGGACCTTCAATGGATGAAGGAGAATTAGCTGTTGGTCGTAATGTAACAGTCGCCTTCATGACATGGAATGGTTATAACTATGAAGATGCTGTTATTCTAAGTGAAAGATTGGTTAAACAAGACACATACACCTCAATTCATATTGAAAAATATGACGCTGAAGCGCGGGATACAAAACTTGGTAAAGAAGAAATCACCCGTGAAATTCCTAACGTTGGTGAAGAAGGTCGCCGATTCTTAGATGACCGCGGCATCATCATCCCAGGTGCAGAAGTAGAAGAAGGTGACATCTTAGTTGGTAAAGTAACACCAAAAGGTCAAACTGAACCAACCCCAGAGGACCGTTTATTACTTGCCATCTTCGGTGAGAAATCACGCGAAGTTAGAGACACCTCACTGCGTGTACCACACGGTGGTGGTGGCATTGTCCACAGTGTTAAATACTTCTCAAGAGCTAACGGAGATGAATTACCACCAGGCGCTAACGAAGTGGTTCGCGTTTTCATTGTTCAAAAACGTAAAATATCTGAAGGCGATAAAATGGCTGGACGCCATGGTAATAAAGGTGTTATTTCCAAAATTCTTCCCGAAGAAGATATGCCGTTTTTACCAGATGGTACACCAGTCGACATCATGTTAAACCCACTTGGTGTTCCATCACGGATGAACATCGGACAAGTCTTAGAAATTCACCTCGGCATGGCAGCGAAAAAACTAGGCATCCATGTCGCCACACCAGTATTCGACGGTGTTGAAAACGACGATTTAGTTAAAATTATGGCAGAAGCTGGTATGCAACCAGATGGTAAAACACCACTATATTCTGGTATGACTGGTGAAAAATACGATAACGACGTCAGTGTTGGTGTCATGCACATGATTAAACTAGACCACATGGTCGATGACAAGCTACATGCACGTAGTGTTGGACCATACACACTCGTCACACAACAACCAATGGGTGGTAAAGCTCAAAACGGTGGACAGCGTTTCGGAGAAATGGAAGTATGGTCACTAGAAGCATACGGTGCGGCATACTGCTTACAAGAAATGTTAACTGTTAAGAGTGATGACATCATCGGACGTAATAAAGTATTCCGTTCGATTGTTGATGGCAAAAGCATCCCAGAACCTTCACTTCCTGAATCATTCCGCGTGTTGACCCGAGAACTCCAGTCACTTGGTATTTCAGTCGAACTGATCAACCGCGAAACCAAGCGTAACGAAGCAAACAAGAGCTTGGTTGAAGATTCTGATGTAGAAGACTATATTGATAAATACGGCTTCAATTCCTAATTAAGGTAAGGTGATACAATGAGCCAAAAATACTCTCATTATAAAATTAGACTAGCCTCATCGGAAGAGATTCTTGACTGGTCTTTCGGTGAAGTTGAGAAGCACGAAACCATCAACTACCGCACATTAAAACCTGAGAAAAAAGGTCTTTTCTGTGAAGTGATCTTTGGTCCAACCAAAGATTATCAATGTGCTTGTAATAATAAAAGTAAAAAATCATCGCACAGCGGCAAAAAATGTCCTGATTGTGGTGTGGAAATCACAGAAAGTAAAGTCCGTCGTGAACGCATGGGACACATTAAGTTAGCAGCACCCGTCGTACACACATGGTACTTACGTAATACCCCCTCTCGCATCGCGACTTTACTCGATATTAAATCAAAGGATTTAGAAGAAGTTGTTTACCTTGCATCTTATATCGTCATCGATAAAGGCGATACAGACCTACACTACAAGCAAATTCTTTCTGAAGCTAAATATACGGAAAAATACATGGAATACGGCTCACGCTTTAAAGCCTTAACAGGCGCAGAAGCCGTTAAAGTATTACTTGAAAGACTTGACCTTGAAGAAGAGTCTTACAAACTAAGAAAAGCGTTACCTAACGCGTCTAAGCAAAAAAGAGACAAATTCATCAAACGTTTAGAAGTTGTTGAAGCTTTCCGTGAATCAGACAACAAACCTGAGTGGATGGTTATGGACGTTTTACCAGTCATCCCACCAGAATTAAGACCGATGGTACAGCTAGATGGTGGTCGTTTTGCAACCACAGACTTAAACGATTTATACCGCCGTATTCTAAATAGAAACAACCGTCTTAAACGACAAAAAGAACAAAACGCACCACACCTCATCACGAAAAACGAAAAACGGATGCTACAAGAAGCTGTGGATGCACTCATCGACAACTCAAAGCGCGGCCGTAAAGTCGTTGTTGAGAAAAACAGACCACTTAAAAGTTTATCTGATATGTTACGCGGTAAACAAGGCCGTTTCCGTCAAAACTTACTTGGTAAACGTGTCGATTATTCTGGGCGTAGTGTTATCGTCGTTGGACCTGATTTAGAAATGTATCAAGCCGGTATTCCTAAAGAAATGGCCATTTCTTTATTTAAACCATTTGTTATTCGCGAACTCATTCAACTAGATATCGCATCAAACATTAAAAGCGCCAAAAGCATGATTGAACATTTAGATGGTCGTATTTGGGCTGTGTTAGAAGACGTCATCAAAGAACACCCTGTGCTTTTAAACCGCGCACCAACCTTACACCGTTTAGGGATTCAAGCCTTTGAACCTGTTTTAGTTGAAGGTAAAGCCATTAGACTTCACCCCTTAGTAACCACGGCGTTTAACGCTGACTTTGATGGTGATCAAATGGCCGTGCATGTCCCATTAAGTGAAGAAGCTCAAGCAGAAGCTAGATTACTCATGCTTGCTTCTAACAATATTCTAAATCCTAAAGACGGTAAACCAGTCGTCACACCATCACAAGATATGGTTTTAGGGAACTACTATTTAACCTTAGAACGTACTGATCAACAAGGTGAAGGTAAGGTTTTCAAAGACTCAAAAGAAGCATTAATGGCCTATGATAACGACATTGTGTCACTTCATGCCTTAATCGCCATTAGAGCTGGCAGCTTAGGAAACGCACCATTAACCACAGAACAAAAAGAAGGTTACTTAATGACCACGGTTGGGAAACTAATCTTTAATGAAATCTTACCAAGAAGCTTCCCATACCTTAATGAACCAAGCGAACTAAACTTAACAAAAATCACACCACATCACTACTTCGTAAAACGTGGTGATAACGTTAAAGAACAAATTTTTAACCGCCTTGAACTTGAAAAACAATATAAAAAATTAGCTGAACTTCAACGTGAACTTGGCATGGTTTTAGACAACCAAGACATCAAAGCAACCGAAGAGCGCATCGTTGAGTTAGAAAGAAATGGTGCTAAACGTCTCGTTGAACCATTTAAGAAAAAATTCTTATCACGCATCATCTCACGTGTGTTTGTTGATTTTAAAATCAATGAAACCTCAAAAATGCTTGATAAAATGAAAAACTTAGGCTTTAAATACTCTACTTACGCAGGGATCACGGTCTCAGCTTTTGATGTCAACCCGTATAGTAAGAAACAAGACATCTTAACGGTGGCCGATAACAAAGTAGAGGAAATTCAAGACATGTTTGACGATGGTTTCTTAACTGAAAACGAACGTTACGCCCTTGTGCTTGATGTTTGGAAAAAAGCCAAAGATACCATTGAAAAAGGCTTAGGTGAAGAGTTGACCACCGATAACCATATTCAAATGATGAGTGATTCTGGTGCACGTGGTAACATCTCAAACTTTACACAGTTAGCTGGTATGCGTGGTTTGATGCAATCGCCATCCGGTAAAACGATTGAACTGCCGATTAAAGCCGCTTTCCGTGAGGGTCTAACGATGAGTGAATTCTTCATCTCTACCCACGGTGCGCGTAAAGGTTCAACCGATACCGCCTTGAAAACCGCTGACTCAGGTTACTTAACCAGACGTTTGGTTGACGTATCACAAGACTTAGTTGTCACCGAACAAGACTGTCATACCGATAGCAGCGTTGCGGTTAGAGATATCTTAGACCGTGATGAAAAACCAATTGAACCACTCGCAGACCGTTTACTCGGACGTTATACACAACAAACCATCTCGCACCCAGACACAGGGGAATTTTTAGCAGAAAAAGGCACATACTTAACCACTGAAATTGTTAAAACCATCGTTGATGCTGGGGTTGAAGAAGTTCGAATTCGTACCGTCTTAACCTGTAACGCTAAAAATGGTGTTTGTGCTAAATGTTATGGTCAAAACCTTGCCACCGGCGATAAAGTTGAAGTCGGGGAAAGTGTCGGGATCATCGCCGCACAATCCATCGGTGAACCAGGGACACAGTTAACGATGAGAACCTTCCATACAGGCGGGGTTGCTGGGGCGGACATCACCTCAGGTTTACCACGTATTCAAGAGTTGTTTGAAGCTAGAAAACCTAAAGGGTTAGCCATCATCTCTGAAATCAGTGGTAATGTAGATAAAATTGAACAAATCGATGAACGTTATAAAGTCACCATTAAAAACGGTGAAGATACCGTTGAATATGAAACCGACTCGAATGTTACGTTACTTGTCGATGAAAAAGACATGGTTGAATCCGGTCAAAAAATCACAGAAGGTTCAATCGATCCAAAACAACTTCTAAGAGTTACAGACGCCAACACCGTCCAACAATACATCCTAAAAGAAGTTCAAAAAGTTTACCGTTCAGTTGGGGTTGAGATTTCCGATAAACACATCGAAATCATCATCCACCAAATGATGCGCAAACTTAAAATCATTGTGGAAGGTGAAACTGAATTATTACCAGGTGCTCAAGTGTCGATTGGCCAATACAAAGAAGCCAACGCAAAAGCCCTTAAAGAGCGAAGAAAACCTGCCGTTGGCCGACCGGTATTACTCGGTATCACAAGAGCGTCATTACGCAGTGAATCATTCTTAAGTGCCGCAAGCTTCCAAGAAACCACCCGCGTCTTAACAGATGCAGCCATTCGTGGTAAAACAGATGATTTAGTTGGTCTTAAGGAAAACGTCATCATTGGTGGACGCATTCCTGCTGGTACTGGTATCTTAAAAGATACCCATTTCGATTATGAGAAACCCGAACCAGAACACACAGATGAGTTTGATCAAGACGACGTTGTGATTGATGAAGAATACTCACATGAAGACGACGATCAATATGATGATTTCTCGGATGAATACGTAGAAAAATAAACATGTTAAATACGGGCCTGTGACTGCAGGCCCGTATTTTTAAAAAACATATCTTAAAAGGTTGACACGCCTGGTAAGGTAGTGTATAATTACACACGCGAATTAAGAACTGCTAAAGGGTTTAGACATAAACCCACATTTTTTTGAGAAAAGTGATACGCTTGGATGAGTGGATCACATTGAGAGGAGGAAAATCATGCCAACTATTAACCAATTGGTTAGAAAAGGTCGCGTCACACGTAAGAAAAAGACTAAATCACCGGCTTTGGCGATTAACTACAACACACTAAAAAGAGAATACACCCATTTGCCAAGTCCACAAAAACGTGGGGTTTGTACACGTGTTGCAACGATGACACCAAAGAAACCGAACTCTGCTTTACGTAAGTATGCACGTGTTCGTTTAACAAATGGTGTTGAGGTGACTGCCTACATTCCTGGTATCGGTCATAAACTGCAAGAACATAGCGTTGTGTTGATCCGTGGTGGTCGTGTTAAAGACTTACCTGGTGTTCGTTATCACATCGTACGTGGGACACTCGATACAGGAGGCGTTGTTGACCGTAAACAAGGCCGTTCTAAATATGGAACAAAAAGAGATGCTTCATAATATAGACTTGAAATGAAAGAAAACGAAAGGAGGAATTGTTTATGCCTCGTAAAGGACATATAGCAAAAAGAGATGTCTTACCCGATCCGGTATACAACTCTAAATTGGTGACTAAACTCATCAACAGCATCATGAATGACGGTAAAAAAACAACCGCACAAAGTATTTTATATAACGCATTTAAACGTGTTGAAGAAATTACAAATCAACCACCACTGGAAGTGTTTGAAGCGGCTTTAAATAATGTCATGCCGACATTTGAAGTACGTGCACGTCGTATTGGTGGACAAAATTACCAAGTGCCTATGGAGGTTCGTGAAGAACGCCGTTACACACTTGGCCTTAGATGGATGACTCAATATTCCAGACTAAGAAACGAAAGAACCATGGAAGAACGCTTAGCTAAAGAAATTGTTGATGCGTCTAACAATGTTGGACAATCAGTTAAAAAACGAGAAGACATGCATAGAATGGCAGATGCAAACAAAGCATTTGCACATTATCGTTGGTAGAAAGGAGCACGGATTATGCCACGTCAATACTCATTAGACAAAACTAGAAATATCGGGATTATGGCACATATCGATGCTGGTAAAACTACCACGACTGAACGCGTGTTGTATCATACTGGTAAGATTCATAAAATCGGTGAAACACATGATGGTGCTTCACAAATGGACTGGATGGAACAAGAACAAGAACGCGGGATTACCATCACTTCAGCGGCCACCACGGCATTTTGGAGAGAGCACCGTGTTAACATTATTGACACACCTGGTCACGTCGACTTTACGGTCGAGGTATCACGCTCACTACGTGTCTTAGACGGCGCTGTTGCTGTTTTAGATGCTCAAGCTGGTGTCGAACCTCAAACCGAAACTGTCTGGCGTCAAGCCACTGATTATATGGTTCCCCGTATTGTATTCATCAATAAGATGGATAAACTCGGTGCAGACTTTGAATACAGTGTTGGCACCATTAAAGACAGACTTGGTGTTAAAGCCGCAGCCATTCAATGGCCAATTGGTGCTGAGGATGCTTTTGATGGCATCATTGATCTTGTTGAAATGAAAGCCTATCATTATGATGGTGGACACGATGAACAACCAGAATTGATTGACATTCCCGAAGAACTAAAAGAAAAAGCCGAAGAAAAACGAGCAGAACTTATTGAAGAACTCGCAGATTTTGATGAAGACCTCATGATGGCTTACCTTGAAGGTGAGGAAATCGATAACGATTTACTCAAAAAAGTACTTAGAAAATCGACACTTGATGTTGAATTCTTCCCAGTACTATGCGGTAGCGCCTTTAAAAACAAAGGTGTTAAACTCATGCTTGATGCTGTGATTGATTATCTACCTTCACCAACCGATGTTGTCAAAATCAAAGGCATCATGAAAGACTCAGAAGAAGAAGTTAAAGTTGCCATTAACGATGAAGGTAAATTTGCCTCTTTAGCGTTTAAAGTAGCAACAGATCCATTTGTTGGACGTTTAACTTACTTCAGAGTTTACTCAGGAACCTTGAAAAAAGGTTCATACATCATGAATACAACAAAAGGTAACAAAGAAAGAATTGGGCGTATTCTACAAATGCACGCCAATCACCGTGAAGAAATCGACACCGTATACGCAGGCGATATCGCCGCAGCGATTGGTCTTAAAAACACATCGACTGGTGATACCTTAGCAGAAGAAAAACACCCAATCATTCTTGAACGTATGACATTCCCAGAACCTGTTATCTCTGTTGCCATTGAGCCAAAATCAAAAGGTGACCAAGATAAGATGGCCACTGCCCTTCAAAAACTGGCAGAGGAAGACCCAACCTTTAGAACATACTCAGATGAAGAAACTGGTCAAACCATCATCGCAGGGATGGGCGAACTTCACTTAGACATTCTAGTCGATAGAATGAAACGTGAGTTCAAAGTTGAAGCTAACATCGGTGCCCCACAAGTAAGTTACCGTGAAACATTCACCAAAGAAGCTGAAATCGAAGGTAAATTCGTACGTCAGTCAGGTGGACGCGGTCAATATGGTCACGTTTGGGTTAGGTTCGAACCAAACGAAGGTAAAGGCTATGAATTTGTGGACAAAGTTGTTGGTGGGGTTGTACCAAGAGAATACATCGCAATTGTTGATAAAGGAATTCAAGAAGCGCTTGAAAACGGTGTTGTGGCAGGTTATCCGCTCATCGACGTTAAAGCAACATTATATGATGGTTCATACCACGATGTTGACTCTAACGAAATGGCCTTCAAAGTGGCAGCTGGCTTAGCGGTCAGAAACGCCAAAGAAAAATGTCAACCAATCATTCTTGAACCAATCATGAACGTTGATGTTATCACACCTGATGATTACTTAGGGAACGTCATTGGTGATGTGACATCGCGTCGTGGAAAGATTGAATCACAAAACCAACGCGGCAACGCACATCAAGTCACAGCTAAAGTTCCATTAAGCGAAATGTTTGGCTATGCCACATCATTACGCTCTAACACACAAGGTCGCGGAAACTACACGATGCAGTTCTCACACTACGATCCCGCACCAAAATCTATCTCTGAAGAAATCGTTAAGAAACGTAACGGATAGATATTTGATTTAACTTGCAATATACACTATAATAAGATAAAATATCAATGTTATTAGACCATTACAAGGAGGAAATAAAATGGGTAAACAAAAATTTGAACGTAAAGGAACACATGTCAATGTCGGTACAATCGGACACGTTGACCACGGTAAAACAACATTAACAGCTGCCATCGCTACCGTTTTGAACCGTAGAGGCATTGGTGATACAGCAGCTTCTGACTACGCATCTATTGATAACGCACCTGAAGAGAAAGAAAGAGGTATTACCATCAACACAGCCCATATCGAGTATGCGACTGACAAACGTCACTATGCTCACGTAGACTGCCCAGGACACGCTGACTACGTTAAAAACATGATTACGGGTGCTGCACAAATGGACGGATCTATTCTTGTGGTTTCTGCCGCAGATGGACCAATGCCACAAACACGTGAACACATTCTTTTAAGCCGCCAGGTAGGTGTGCCAAAGATTGTTGTCTTCATGAACAAAACCGATATGGTTGATGATGAAGAATTATTAGAATTAGTAGAAATGGAAATTCGTGAATTATTAAGTGAATATGACTTCCCAGGCGATGACGTACCAGTTATCATGGGTTCTGCACTTAAAGCCATTGAAGGCGATGAAAAACACGAAGACGCCATCATGGAACTTATGGATGCTGTTGATAGCTATATCGATGATCCAGTACGCGAAACTGACAAGCCTTTCTTAATGCCAGTTGAAGACGTATTCAGCATCACAGGACGCGGTACCGTTGCTACTGGTCGTGTTGACCGCGGTAAAGTTAAAGTCCAAGACGAAGTTGAAATCGTTGGTATTAAAGCCACACGTAAAACTGTCGTTACTGGTGTTGAAATGTTCCGTAAACTTCTTGATGAAGCAGAAGCAGGCGACAACATTGGTGCCTTACTACGTGGTGTAACACGTGAAGACATCCAACGTGGTCAAGTTCTTGCTAAACCAGGAAGCGTAACACCACATACTCACTTCTTAGGTGAAGTTTATGTTTTATCTAAAGAAGAGGGTGGCCGTCATACACCATTCTTCACCAACTACCGTCCACAGTTCTACTTCCGTACAACTGATGTTACTGGTGTTGTTGAATTGCCTGAAGGCGTCGAAATGGTTATGCCAGGTGACAACGTAGAAATGAACGTTGAACTTATCTACCCAATCGCACTTGAACAAGGTACAAAGTTCTCTATCCGTGAGGGTGGCCGTACCGTTGGTGCTGGTGTCGTAGCTAAGATTATTAAGTAATTTAAACCAATTTCAACATAAAAAGAGGCGCAAGCCTCTTTTTTTATACTTTTTTTTGTTACAATAAAGGCACAAGGAGTGTGACACATATATGATAGACACCGACGTTCATTTAAACAACGACAAACTATTTGAAGACGTTGAAACCTACATACAAAAAGCTTTAGACGTAGGCGTAAAGAAGATGATTGTCATCGGCTATAACCAACGCATGAACGAGCGCGCCATTGAACTGGCTGAAAGATATGATCAAATCTTTGCAGCGGTTGGTTTGCATCCCACAGAAGCCAGTAGCTTCACCAACGCCGATATTGAAGATTGGCAAGCCAAAATTTCACACCCAAAAGTTGTAGCCATTGGCGAGTGTGGCATGGATTTCTACTGGGATAAAACCCATCACGATCTCCAAGAAAAAATCTTTTCTATGCAAATTGAAACAGCACAATCACGAGATTTACCCTTAAGCATTCACATGAGAGATGCGACTGAAAAAACATATGAGATTTTAAAGTCATATGCGCCAGTTAAGGGCGTCATGCATTGCTATAGCGGTTCTGCGCAAATGGCTGAAAAATTTCTAAAGTTAGGGTTACATATCTCTTTAGGCGGGCCAGTGACATTTAAAAACGCGAAAGTGCCAAAAGAAGTTGCGAAAATTGTACCCCTAGATAAACTGCTTGTGGAAACAGACGCACCATTCTTAGCCCCACACCCATTTAGAGGCAAACAAAACGATTCTAGCTATTTGCCATACATGATAGAAGCCATTGCCAAAGAAAAAAATTTAAGCGTAGATACCATCAAACAACACACGACACAAAACGCCATCACATTATTTAATTTGAGGTGACCTAAATGAAAAAACTATTCGCTTTCACGCTATTATTCATCATGGCCATATCACTCAGCGCGTGTGATTTTTTGCTGATTGAAGAAGAGATGGATGAAGAAATCTATGACATGAACGAATACACAAGACAAGAACTCATCGATCTTGTAGAAAGCTTGATGGATGAATCATACCACAAAGTTGAATATGACCTTGAATCGTTTGAAGCTGTCATGAAAGACATGGTTGAAAACGTCCAACAAACCGTCGTTGGTATTGAGGTATACAGTGGTCTGAACTCAGGAACCGCCTCAGGTGTTATCTACCACAAAGAAGGCAATGATTATTACGTGGTGACCAATCATCACGTCATCCATCCTGATGAAAGAAGCACGCCGTTTAACAACGTCAACATCATCTATGAACGTCACGGCATGCGCTTTACCATTCCCAATAATCGCACAGAAATCATCGGTATAGACGCGACCACCGATTTAGCCGTGATTAGGTTTGAAGCGGCTGAAAACTTCCCTGTGGCCAAATTTGCAGACTCTAACGACGTGGCATTAGGCAGCGTGGCCATCGCCATTGGAAACCCACTAGGGTTTGATTACTTTGGCAGTGTAACGATGGGTGTCATCTCAGGGCTATCACGCTATGTAAGAGGCTCACAATATGAAGTGCCATTTCTACAACACGATGCCGCGATAAGCCCTGGTAATAGTGGCGGTGCTTTATTTAACATAAACGGCGAATTAATTGGCATCAACAACATGAAAATCGTTGAAGATGCGACCACCAACATCGGTTTCGCCATCCCATCAAACACAGTGCTTAGAATCATTCGTGATTTAGAAGACGATGGGGTCGTTAGAAGACCATTCTTTGGTATCACAGCCGTAGAAGGCGTGAGCGCTTGTGGTCAAGATTACGGTGTATGCGTTGATTCATTATCATCAGATGGAACTGCCATAGACGCAAACTTATTAGAAGGCGACATCATCGTTGGCTACAAACTTGAATCATGGGATGATTACATTACTGTTTACAATTTTAATGATTTAAGAGAAAATATATTAAACTCACAGGTTGGAGACTACGTAAGCGTCCGTTACTTAAGAGATGGCGACATCTATGAAAGTGATTACGTTGAACTGGTTATCCATCCTGATGACCGGTAGGAGGGGTTAACATGCAAAAAGCGATGAAAGAAAGGCATTCAGTAAGAACATTTGAAAAGGTATTTCTAAGCACGAAAGACAAAGCACTCATTGAGTCTATTTTGGCTGAACACAAAAACATGCAAGGTCCATTTAAACACACGATTAAAACCATCTTGTTAGAAAACACACAACCTAGTAAAAAAGAAGGCATCATTGGGACTTATGGTTTTGTTAAAAACGCACC
>PWKX01000036.1 GCA_003559585.1 Mollicutes bacterium
ACAATGACTTATTAAAAGAATTAAAAATGGGTGGTGTTATCGACATGGACACCGATGTTGTTTCTAGCATCACCAGCCATGATGCTGGTTACATTCAAAAAGAACTTGAAACCATTGTCGGCTTACAAACCGATCAACCCTTTAAGCGTGCATTCCACCCCTACGGTGGCATTAACGTTGCTAAAAAAGCATTAGAGGCTTACGGTTACACACTGTCTAATCGAATGGAAGAAATCTTTAATACCTATCGAAAAACACATAACCAAGGTGTTTTTGATGCATACACACAAGAGGTTAGAAAAGCACGTCGTAGTGGTATCATCACCGGTTTACCCGATGGATATGGCCGCGGACGCATCATTGGCGATTACCGTCGTGCTGCCTTATATGGTATTGAGCGATTAATTGAAGAAAAAAGAATAGAAAAATCAAATTATAAAAGTCCTATGAACGAAAAAAATATACGTTTAAGGGAAGAAATTCAAGAACAAATCAACGCGTTAAATGCTTTAATTGAACTTGGTGAGCGTTATGGTTTTGATTTAAGACAACCAGCAACCACAGCACAAGAAGCCATTCAATGGACTTATTTCGCTTATTTAGCGGCTGTTAAAGAACAAAATGGCGCAGCGATGAGTTTAGGGCGTACGGCTACTTTCTTAGATATTTATCTTCAAAGAGATTTAAACGATGGTTTAATCACAGAAACAGATGCTCAAGAAATGATCGATCACTTTATCATGAAATTGCGTATGGTTAGATTTGCTAGAACACCAGAATATAACGATTTATTCACAGGCGATCCCACTTGGGTCACAGAAAGTTTAGCAGGCATGGGTGAGGACGGGCGTTCTCTTGTGACCAAAACGACCTTCCGCTACTTACAAACCTTATATAATTTAGACACCAGCGCTGAACCTAATTTAACGGTGCTTTGGAGTGATCGTTTGCCGCAAGCATTTAAGATTTTTTGTGCAAAAGTCAGCGCTGAAACCAGTTCTATTCAATATGAAAACGATGAAATCATGCGTCCTAAGCACGGGGATGATTACGCCATTGCTTGCTGTGTAAGCCCAATGACCATCGGTAAAGAAATGCAGTTTTTCGGTGCTCGAGCCAATTTAGCCAAAGCCCTATTATATGCCATTAATGGTGGTAAAGATGAAATCACAGGTGACACCATCATTCCGGGATTAAGTCTTTATGAAAAAGACACCCTTGAGTATGAAGATGTTATGAACCGGCTTGATTTTGTCATGGATTGGTTAAGTGAAACCTATGTAAGTGCATTAAACACCATTCACTACATGCATGATAAATATGCTTATGAACGCATTCAAATGGCTTTTCATGATGCTGAGGTTATCAGAAATTTTGCCACAGGCATCGCTGGATTAAGTGTGGTGGCTGATAGTTTAAGTGCCATCAAATACGCAACGGTAAAACCGGTTTATAACGAAGACAAACGTTTAATCGTTGATTATCAAACCGAAGGCAAGTTCCCTTTTTATGGCAATAACGATGACCGTGTTGATGAGATTGCCAATGGGATTGTTCATATGTTCATGGAAAAACTACGTAAACAATACACCTACCGTGAAAGCGTCCCAACATTGAGCCTACTTACCATCACATCGAATGTCGTTTACGGAAAGAAAACTGGTAACACACCTGATGGACGTCAAACAGGTGAAGCCTTTGCACCAGGTGCTAATCCCATGCATGGGCGTGATCAAACAGGGGCTTTAAACTCATTACTCAGTGTGGCTAAACTACCAGCAGAAGACTGTGAAGATGGTATTTCTAACACCTTTACATTAGTACCAAGTGTATTAAACAATGACAATGAAAACTTAGCAAACATCATTGATGGATACTTCACCAAAGGTGGTTACCACGTCAACATCAACATTCTAAACCGCGACCAACTCATCGATGCATACAACCATCCTGATAAATACCCAAACTTAACCATTAGAGTCTCTGGGTATGCGGTTAACTTTGCAAAATTAACAAACCCACAAAAACAAGAAGTCATTGAAAGAACATTCCATGAAACACTCTAAAGGCAACATTCACAACATCGAAACATTTGGAACCTTTGATGGACCAGGTATTCGTTATGTGCTATTTTTACAAGGCTGTCCTTTCAAATGTGGGTTTTGCCATAACCGTGATAGTTGGTCCACGAAAACCAATAGCCTCATGAGTGTTGATGATGTCATGCAAGATTATGCGAACTATGAAGCTTTTTACAAAAAAGGGGGCATCACAGTTAGTGGTGGTGAACCATTAATGCAAGCGTCGTTTGTATATGATTTATTTAAAACCGCAAAAAACAAGCATATCCACACAACCCTAGACACCTCCGCGGCTTGCTATAACCCCAAAAACAACGCCATCATCAAAGATGTGCTATCCCAAACCGACCTAGTGTTATTGGATATAAAACACATAGACAAACAAGCGCATCAAACTTTAACAGGTTCTTCTAATCACCATGTTTTAGCCTTTTTAGACTTACTAGAAGCCTTAAACATAAAAACCATCATCAGACATGTCCTCATTCCAACCATTAACGATGATGAACAAAGCATTCTTTCCTTACAAAATCACTTGAAACATTACCACACAATCGAAAAAGTCGAAGTGTTGCCTTATCATACCAACGGCAAACACAAATGGACTGACTTAGGACTCGATTATCCATTAGAAGGCATTCCTCCCATGGAAAAAAGCGTCGCTATGGCAGTCGAAAAACGGTTAAATCAAAACCTTCCTCTTCACCAAACTTTATCTTCGGTGCAAAAAGACTACGCTTAAATAAAACCCAAGCAAACACGCTTGGGTTTTTTAATTCAGATCGTTATGAAATGTTTTTTTCTTTGTTTAAACACCGTAATTTTATCAAAGCCAGCGGTTTTCAACAAGGCGATGCCTTGATCAAAATCAGCTCGGTAGTCTTTAGGGTGATGCGCATCAGAACCTAAGGTGATAATCTCTCCACCTAAGGCTTGATAACGTTTGATCAAATCTAATTTAGGATGGGTATGCTTTAAACCATACCTTAAACCTGACATGTTAAGTTCAATGCCTTTTTGCTTTTCAATGATGATGTTTAAAATCTCATCAATCATTGGTTGATAAGCTTTAAAATCATAATCGTTAGTCTCTAGGGCATAACGAATGATGTAATCAAGATGACCAACCACATCATAATGATCATAATTTTTAACCGCATTTAGCACAATTTCAAAATACCTTTGGAAAGCTTTTTCTTGGGTTTTTTCCTTAAAGAAATCACCATTATAAAAATCTAATCCATCCCCGACATGAATGCTCATGATGATAAAGTCAAAATTATGTGCGTTTAAAAACGTGTCATAAGCTTCGTTTAAATGAGGCTGATAGCCTATTTCCACACCCATGTTTAAGGTGACATTTGTGTTTTTTTGAAGTTGATTTAACCGGGTTCGATACGCGTAATAATCAGGGATGATTTGAAACAATGATACCGGTGTATCTAAGTCAACATGGTCTGTAAAGGTTAAAGATGATATCCCTTGTAATTCGGCTTGCTCGATGTATGATTCAAAGGTCGCAGTCTCATCAGCATCTGGTGAAAAATTCGTGTGCATGTGTTGGTCTGGCATGCTCATTGTCTGCGTGCCTCCAGTTGCGCCTCAATATCTTGTAGCGTGATGCCTTCATTTACCATCATCACCATCATATGATAAGCCAAATCCGCTATTTCATTAATGGTGTTATCTTTATCATTATTTTTTGCACCGATGATAACCTCGCTGGTTTCCTCGCCAACTTTTTTAAGAATTTTATCAAGCCCTTCATTAAATAAGTAGGTCGTGTAAGAGCCTTCTTTAGGGTTGTTTTTACGGTTTTCAAGTAACCCATAAAGGGCCTTTAAAATGGGTTGTTTGTTTTCTGTTTCAAGCACGGCATGATGGAAACAACTCATTTTCCCTGTATGGCAGGCTACGCCTGTTTGTTTTACCTTGATTAACAAACTATCAGCATCACAATCATAATAAAGCGCCAACACTGCTTGCACATTGCCACTGGTTTCCCCTTTTTTCCATAATGATTGTCTTGATCTTGAATAGTAATGAGCATAGCCTGATGACAAGGTTTTATTTAGGGCTGTTTCATTCATATACGCCAACATTAAAACTTCTTGTGTGTCAACCGATTGTGCCACCACAGGCACCAAACCATCGGCGTTGTATTGTATGTCATTGACATTAAGTGTTTTCATCGTTCCACCTTCAATCTAACTAAAATATTGTGTTCATGTAACGTTTGCTTTAATGATTCAATGGCAATTTCCCCAAAATGAAACACACTGGCCGCTAACAAGCCATCCGCATACGGGGCAGCCTCGATAAAGTGAGAAACCTTTCCGGCACCACCAGAAGCGATTATTGGAACTGTGAGTGTTTCTTTTAGTTGTTTAAGTAAGGCAATATCATAACCTTGTTTCATGCCATCGGCGTCCATCGCGTTCATCACGATTTCACCAGCGCCTAAGGCCACTCCCTGCTTGGCCCATTCAATCACGTCTAAGTTTGTTTGGTTGCGACCACCCTCTGTATAAACAAGGTAACGATCGCCAACTTTTTTACCATCAATAGACAACACCACGCACTGTGATCCGAAACGTGCAGCGGCTTCTTTAATTAAACTAGGGTTGTGCACAGCCGCAGAGTTCACGCTCACTTTATCGGCGCCTTTATGTAAAATCTTCACAAAATCTTCAACGGTTTTAACACCACCACCGACACTAAAGGGAATATCGATTTCTTTGGCTACTTTCTCAACAAATTCTAATGAAATGGCTCGCTTTTCATTGGATGCGGTGATGTCATAAAACACAAGTTCATCAGCGCCTTCTAAAGCATAGCGTTTCGCAAGCACCGCTGGGTCTTCAACGTCTTTAATCTCAGTAAATTTTTGACCTTTCACTGTTCTGCCATTACGAACATCTAAACACGGTATGATCCGTTTAGCTAACATCATAACACATCCTTTAACGAGATGGTTCCCTCATACAACGCTTTACCGATAATGGCTCCGTAAAGATTTAATGTTTTAAGCGCATCAACGTCTTTTTTGGTCGTCACACCACCACTAGCAATCACTTGAATAGCCGATGTTTTTTGAATGGCTTCATACATCGAGATATTAGGTCCTGCCATCATTCCGTCCTTAGCAATATCGGTGTAAACAATGGTTTGAACCCCAATGGTATTCAGTGTTTGTATTAAGGTAAGACTATCAACTTGGGAGGTATTTACCCAGCCCCCTGTAGCGACCAAGCCATCTTTGGCATCCAAAGACACGATGATGCGTTCTTGGTATTGTTGGACAAGGCTCTTTAACGCAGTTTGATTGTCAATCGCCATCGATCCTACAATGACATAGTCAATCCCTTGGTCTAAATACGCTTTAGCGGTGGCGACATCTCTAATGCCACCACCTAGTTCAACGGTTAAATTCGTTTCTTTTACAATCGATAAAATCACATCACGGTTCACCGGTTTGCCTTCTTTAGCCCCATCTAAATCAACCACATGAAGGCGCGTTGCGCCAGCTTTTTCAAATGCTTTAGCAACCGCTAGTGGATCATCAGCATACCTAGTTTCTTGCTTGTAATCGCCTTGCTTTAATCTAACAGCTCGACCTTGATAAATATCAATCGCTGGTATAACAATCATGCAATCATCTCCTTATACGCTTTTAACAACTTGGCCCCAACAGGAACACTTTTTTCTGGATGAAACTGCATACCATAAACGGACTTTACACCCGTGATTGCTGGTACGCTTCCATCATAATCAGTATCAGCAATCACAGTATCTTGTGTGGTCTTAGCTAAATATGAATGGACGAAATACACATAATCATTTGGTTTAATATATTTTAAAATAGGATGATTAGGTTGGTTAAAACGCAATTGATTCCAACCCATGTGTGGCACGTTTAAATCCGTATTGAAACGGGTGATTTTGCCCGGTAATAACCCAAGGCCTTCATGCGTACCAAACTCATCACTTGATTCATATAAAAGCTGCATACCTAGACAAATACCTAATAACGGTTTATTTTGTTTGACATGGTCATAAATATAAGGGATTAACCCTGTTTGTTTTAACGCATTCATAGCACCCTTAAACGCACCAACACCCGGTAAAATCAGTGAATCTGCGTTTTTTATATCCTCAACTTGACGACTAACCAACAACTCAAAACCAGCTTTTTTAAAACTTTGAATCACACTGCCTAAATTACCCACATCATAATCAATGATTACATGCATTTAAAGCACCCCTTTAGTTGAGCGTATTTCACGCCCTTCAATGCTGATGGCTTCTTTTACAAGTCGCCCTAATGATTTAAAGATACCCTCAATTTTATGATGATCGTTATCGCCGTATAGTACCTGCATATGCAACGTTACACGAGCGTTCTGAACAAAGGCTACAAAAAACTCTTTAAAGTTTTCACAGGCCATAGAACCGATGTTTTCTCTTTGCAATTGATCATCATAAACCAAGCAAGCACGGTTTGATAAATCAAGCGCCCCTCTAATTAACGATTCATCCATCGGCGTGAGGTTATCCGCATACCGTTTAATCCCTTTTTTATCGTTTAAAGCTTTTTGAAAGGCTTCACCTAAAACAATACCCACATCTTCAACAGTATGATGTCCATCCACCTCTAAATCACCTTCAGCTTTAAGATCAAGATTGATGCCTGCATGAAAGGCGAATAACGTTAACATGTGATCAAAAAAGGCAATACCAGTATTGATCGATGGCGTTGCTTTTTCATCAAGGTTTAAACTTAAGGCAATGGTTGTTTCTTTTGTGTTTCTTTTAATCGTTGCTTGTCTCATCATAAAACCTCCTTTAATGCATTGATTAATGCTCTGTTATCAGATTCACTGCCAACACTAATACGAAAATAGCCGGGTTCAAATGACGCAAAGTTGCGAATAAGAATGCCTTGTTCGATTAACCATTCATCTAATTCAATCACCGGGCTTTTTACAAACAAAAAATTAGCTTGTGATGGATACACGATAAACCCGAGATTACTAAGCGCTTCTTTCAGAATCATTTTTCTTTCAATCACACCGTTTATAAACGATTGAACAGCTTGCTTTTTCTCTAAAGCTTTCACACCAAGTTGTTGACTTAATAGATTCACATTATAAGGGGTTTTAACCTTTAACAATGACGCCATAATACCTGGTGATGTACTCATGTATCCTAACCGGGCCCCAGCTAAACCAAATGCTTTTGAGAAGGTTCTTGAGACAATGAGATTATCATAATCTTTCGCCTCTTTTAAAAAACTTTGCGACCCATCTGTAAAATCCATATAGGCTTCATCTAACAACACCAAAGCATCTGTATTGTTGATCAGTTTGGCTATATCAGCTTTAGCCGGTTGATAACCAGTTGGATTATTTGGGGTACAAACAATGATTAACTTAGGTTTGATGGTATGTGCGACGGTGATGAGTTTGTCTATATCATATGATAGATCCTTTTCAACAGGCACACTGACAAACGTGCCGCCGTGCATCGTTGTATAAACATCATACATTGTAAATGATGGGTTAAATGACAATACCTTGTCACCTGGTGCCACATATGTCTTAATGATCAGTTCTATCAATTCACTAGAACCACTGCCAACCATTAAATGGGTCGAGTTCATATCAAAATATGAGCCCAGTGCTTCTTTTAAGCCGTTCGCATTGGTATCAGGATAAAGGTTTATATCTAAATGTTCTAACACCAAGCCATCTTTAAACAAATAATTCGCACTTTCATTGGCATCTAGTTTGATGCTAACATTGACATCCTTAACACGGTAAGGGTTTAACTGCTCAATAGCTGGTTTGGTTTTCATGAGCGCTCACCATCTTTCATTCGTATTTTAATGGCTTTTGCATGAGCATATAGCCCTTCTTCTTCGGCGATCGTGATTGTATCTTTTGCGGCGTCCATAAATGCTTGTTTAGAATAGTTAATGATAGAAGTGGCTTTCATGAAATCGGTGGTAGATAGTGCGCTACTGAATCGTGCTGTTGCACTTGTTGGCAGAGTGTGGTTGGGTCCAGCTAAATAATCACCGAGTGGTTCAGGGCTGTATGAACCAATAAATAAAGCGCCAGCGTTGTTAATCTTACCCGCCACCACCTCAGCGTTTGCTGTCATCACTTCACAGTGTTCTGGGGCAATTCGATTGGCAAGTTCAATGCTTTGTTCTATGTTTTCAGTGACGATGATGCCACCAAAATTACGTAATGACTGTTCAATCATTTTAGCTCTTGGCTGCGTTCGCGTTTGTGAGATTAAGGCTTCTTTTACCTTTAATGCCACCTGTTCATCATCAATGAGAACAATGGCGGAGGCATACTCATCATGTTCGGCTTGTGACAACATATCACTGGCGATGTATGCCGGGTTGGCTGATTTGTCTGCAACAATGGTTATTTCTGAAGGGCCTGCGATCATGTCGATTCCGACATACCCCGCTACCATTCGCTTCGCAATGGCAACATAGATATTCCCGGGTCCCACAATTTTATCAACTTTTGGAACGGACTCAGTCCCAAAAGTAAGGGCAGCGATGGCTTGTGCACCACCAATCATATAAATCTCTTCTACCCCCGATAACCTTGCCGCAACCAATAATGAATCCTTCAAGGTGCCATCAGGTTGTGGTGGGCTAACCATCACAATTTTTTTAACCCCTGCTATTTTTGCAGGCAAAGCATTCATCAAGACCGTTGATGGGTAAGCGGCAGTCCCACCTGGTATATAAAGACCAACGCGCTCAATGGCGCTAAATCGTTGACCAACAACAGCGCCTTTTTCATCAATAGTAAAGTCCTTAGGTCGTTGTTTTTCATGAAACAATTCAATGTTTTTAGCGGCTGTTTTTAATGCGTTTAAAAGAGCAGGATCAATACGTTTAAATGCGGCATCGATGTCTTTAGCGTTCACCTTAAGGGTTGATATATCAACATTATCAAACCGTTTTGTATAGGCAAACAACGCTTGATCCTTATCTTGTTTAACCGTTTTTAATATCTCATCTACCGCATCGTTCACCGCATCAAATTCAAATTGATTTCTATTTAAGATTCGTTTTAAGTTCTCAGGATTATCCTTAGCATATGTCAATTCAATCATTGTCTTTGTCCAACCTTTCTTCTAACATGTTTGTGATTTCTTTTATGCGGTTGCGTTTATAACGATATGCCACCGGGTTTGTAATTAATCTAGCAGATATATCGGTGATATCTTCTAAAACCGTTAATCCGTTTGCTTTAAGGGTACTGCCTGATTCGACAATATCCATGATAACATCACTCAAACCTACCAATGGACCTAATTCTACTGAACCAGATAATTTAAACACTTCAATCGGTTGATTTTTAGATTGAAAAAACTTCTTTGTGACATTTGGATATTTTGTTGCCACGCGTAACACTTTATCTTTACTGTAAAGATCAGTATCTGGATAACCAGCAATAGAAAATTTACACCGTCCAAACCCTAAATCCAATAACTCATAAATATCAGCACCTTCTTCTAAAACGATATCCCGGCCTACCACACCTAAGTCAGCCACACCTTCATCGACATATGTCACCACGTCAACACCTTTGACAAACATGTACCTAACCTTGATGACTTCATCGGTGAATATCAGTTTACGAGACGACGATTTGACCACATCATAAATGCCAAGTTTTTCCATATAGATCATCGCTTCTTTAGCAATTCTCCCCTTCGGAAGTGCGATGGTTAAATATCCTTTATCCATTTTGATTCACCGCTTTCACAAGTGCATCCATATCAATGGTAAACCCAATAGCTGGGATGCGTTGATTTGTTGTTTTGTTGATGGGGTTATAACGTCCACCTTTGATCAGTGCCCGATTCGCACTAGGGGTAAATCCTTGAAAGGTTATGCCCTGATAATAATCATATTTTGATAACATCGATAAATCAAAAATAATCTTTCTTTTTAAGGTTGTTGTTTCAATCGTTGAACGTAGTAATCGCAATTCATTAAGCGCTTCTTTCATCATGTTATCTAGACGAATACCCGTTAACTTCTCTTCAATATCATCAATGTCGCCTTCTAATCTAAACAACATGTCTAAAAGCTTCTTATCGTTTACTTTGATAGGATGACGTGACATAAACGCCGATAACAGCGACACATTTTTATTGGTGATGATTTCTTTTAACTCGTGCAAGGCTTCATTAGGTAGGGCCATTTGCTTAAATAAAGCATCAAGAAACTTTTGATTGCCGATTTCTACCACATAATCAACATTAAATAAATCACATAACTTTAACATCAAATTAACGGTTTCACTGTCTGAGGCCTCAGTGCTTGTTGATGAGCCTAAATATTCAACACCAAATTGAGCCATTTTTTCAACAACGCCTCCATTTGATTGAGCATAAATATCTGTATCATAAAACAATTTGATGGTCCCACCATTACGAAATCTGGGAATCAATTGATTGATGATGGTGGTGGTTACATCTGGTCGCAAGACCAGTATATGACCGGTATTATCTAATACTTTAACCATGCTTGATGGTTTGATGCGTTCATTAACCCGTATAAAAGCATCATAGGGTTCAAATGTTTCTGGTTCATAAAACAAGTACCCCTCATCACTTAACAGATCGGTAAACGCGCGTTTAATGTTTAACTTGGTTTGTTGTTGGTTGAACGTTTCTTCTATACTTTTGGTTGTCATAAAACCACTCCTTTTGTTTTTTTATAAAAAAAGACGGGATGTAGGTATCCCGCCTTTAAGACTAAAGGATACAGACATTTACACGAGGATAAAGGTCTGTATCCATGTAAACATGAATGCAAACCTAATTTTTATGATGATGGTGATGGGTATACATTGATAAGAAAAACATACGAATCGCCTCCATTTGGGTATAAAAAAACCGGATAGATGGGCATCTATCCGGATAGTTAATTTATCTTTGAATAGATACAAGCACTTTTAATCATAAGTATAAAGGCTTGTATCATGACAATGTCATAATGTCAAACCTTCGTTTGTATGATGATAGTGATGTGCTTGTACAAATTGATTGAATGGTTGCATAATGACCACTCCTTTAAAGTTGTGTTAATCATAACACCAATAAAAATTAGTTTCAAGGCAAATGTTATTAAAACGATAATGATAACGTTTCCTTAATTAACTGGTTTCTACATTGAATACGCGTTTATTCAAGATAAGTAAGCTTCCCATCACTGTGATTAAGATCATGATGGCGATATATAAACCACTTGTGTTTTGAGTTAATACTAAAACATGACCACTTAAGAAAACCCCAAGCAAAGCACCAAATCCATACGCAGTAAACATGTTCCCATATTGTTTGGCATAGGCTTGGTCCTTAAAATACCTTTTAACCGCCACAGGTATGATGGCTAACCATGCACCAAGATTAAACCAAAACAAACCAAAACTTAATCCGTACAACCAAATAGATTGACCATTATTAATCAAAGCAAGCAATGATGCTAAAAATATGAGTCCAAAAGACAGGGTTACCACGGCTTTAAACTCTAATCGATCAGATAACCAGCCAAACAGTGGTCTAGCTAAACCGTTCAATACCGCAAAGCCTGAGATTAAAGCCGTCACTAACGTTAAGTCAAACTCGTAATAATCCACACCGACATTAAAACTAAGGCCGATCATCATTAACCCAATGGCAGTAGCGATTGTAAATAAAACATAGATAACCATAAACAACAACCGACGTTTCGGTTGTTCATCCTTTTGCACATGATAAGACACGTGTGTTGGTTGATGAGGTAAAAAAGATACACACAATAACAAACCAACAAAAAAAACAACCCCTAAGATAATCATGGCGTCACTTAATGAATATCGGTTCAGTAAATAGGATACAACTGGCGCACCAATTAATGGAGACATACCAAAACCGCTTAAAACTATGCCTGTGTATAAACCTTGCCTTTTCAACTTCGATATCTGAATAAAAGAAATAGGCACACCATAAATCATACCAACACCACTCCCAGCCAAAACACCATAAGCCAATACGAAAATAAAAAATGACGTAGCAGTGGCCGCCATGATCCAACCTAGGCCGATTAATATAACGCCTATGAACGCTAAATTTTTCGGTTTTACATAAGCCATCAATCGTCCACTAATCATCATCAAAAGTGCATAGAAAAAAAGCGATACCATATAAGGATACCCACTTTGAGCCACACCGACACCATAACTCGATTCAACATGCGGTCTAAACACACTCCACGCATAGAGCGTCCCCATCATCACCATCATCAATACACTGGGTATGATTAATTGTATGATTGTTTTGTTTTTCATCCTGATCACCATATATTTTGAAGTTCAAAGCACTTTTTACATTTTACCGTCATTTAATGAATCGGTCAAGCTTTTTTTAAGCATTGAACATAAAAAAAATACACAAGCTAATCACTTGTGTATCATGGATAAC
The DNA here is from genome assembly GCA_003559585.1 of Mollicutes bacterium. Classification (GTDB taxonomy): domain Bacteria; phylum Bacillota_I; class Bacilli_A; order Izemoplasmatales; family Izemoplasmataceae; genus B1SED10-225. Next base: position 12,588 of record PWKX01000036.1, read on the forward strand.
CTTAACGATAATTGATTACTTTATGCCTTAAATCTGCGTACAACTGTGCGTGTCTCATATGATACCAAGGCAAGAAAAGCAAATAAGCAAGTGGCATTAAAAATAGCGTCGGTGTGATAAAACTAGGCAAGGCATCACCACCAAAAATTCTACGGTAATAAGAAAACAACAAAACCATCAACCCTGAAGACTGAATAACCATCCACGGCACGAAGAATAGTCGAATGAAAATCAACTTAAGATAATACCCTCTCATGATGATCGCACTAACCTTTAAAGGATTATGTTTTAATTGGTTAAAACGACTATCTGCGAGTAAATATGGAACCATCGCAAACATCAATGATATGGCTGCGGCTGGTAATGAAAATAACAGCAAATTAAACATCGCAGCGCTCATATCAATGTTGAACTCTTGAAACAATCCAAACACATATCCTGAGATGAATGTTCCAATGACAATCGGGCTAAAAAACAAGATTTGTCTCAACAATAAATAACCAAGATTTTTGCCATAATGCGGGGCTTTAAATCCAAGGAAGATCGGAAATCTTATTTGTTTTCTAATATCGGTACTCGCCTTTACCATAACAAAAGAAACCCCAACAGAAACAGGCAGCAATAATATCGTGCCTAATATCGGCGCCACATGTGAACCAATAAACAACACAATCACTGATAATAAATATGTTGGCATAATTTTTGGATAGTGTTTAATCAAGTTTTTAAACGCATAAATTAAACGCATGATAACCCCCTAGTGATACTGTCTACATTATAGTGCCTTTTCAAGATAAGTTCAATAAGCATCAACAGATTAAAACCCAGCCAAATCTTAAATGGCTGGGTATATTATGTCGTGTCAGGTTTTAATTTGGTTGATTGAGCGAGGTATATAAGCCATTTTGTTTTAACAACGCTTGGTGTGTTCCTTTTTCAACCACTTTCCCTTGGTCAATGACATAAATGCAATCTGAATGTTCAACTGTTGATAACCGGTGCGCAATCACAAGTGAGACTTTACCAACCATTAATCTTTCAAGTGCTTCTTGCACCAGTTTTTCTGATTCATTATCAAGCGCACTGGTGGCTTCATCTAATAACAAAATCGGTGCGTCTTTCAACAACGCTCTTGCAATGGCAACACGTTGTCGTTGTCCACCAGATAACGTCGCACCATTCTCACCAACAACCGTATCATAGCCATTAGGTAGTTGTGAAATAAAATCGTGGGCATTGGCTGATTTAGCTGCGCTGATTACCGCTTCATCCGTCGCATCTAAACGACCATAAAGTATATTTTCTTTAACACTACAGTTAAATAAATGGGCATCTTGTGGCACATAGGCAATCATATGTCTAATGTCTTTAATGGTTTGATGCGCCGCAGGCTTATGGTTAATCACCATCCCACCCGATTGTGGTGGATAAAATTGTAGTAATAATTTAAACACCGTTGATTTACCACCACCACTAGGACCAACCAAGGCAGCGGTTTGATGCGTCCCTAAATCTAGGTTTAAACAATCTAAAACCGTGTCATCATCATAAGCAAATGTCAGATCATCTAACACAATGGGTGCCTGTGTAACACGTGGCACTGATTGGTCATATGTGGTGGGTTCTGTCTTTTCATCGAACAGTTCAAACACACGGTCGCCAGCCGCTAAAGAACCTTGTAAATTGGTAATAAAATCGCCTAAAGATTGTGATAGCTGACGGATGCCATTTTGAAGTTGAGTGATGGCAACAATCGTACCAAT
>PWKX01000172.1 GCA_003559585.1 Mollicutes bacterium
GGTGGGTGTTTAACGCAGTTTGAACAGCTTTTAATCTTGATTCAAACTCTAAATGGTAATCACGCCCATGTGCATAGCGAGAAACATACCCAAATGCCCGCCCTTTATTGCTAGCCTGCGTATCAGGAAAACTAAGTGCAACTACAGCCATGGTTTGATATGGTGTTAGCGTTGAAAAATCTTCATTCAACTCACTGAAGTGTTGCTTTCTAAGCTTGATATAATCAGCAACGCTGATGGCTTTAACATCATCAACATGGTTTAAAATCAAATCTTTTAACACACAACCACTCCTTTTCAAAAAATTGGTGGATGCCTGAAGCATCTCACCAATTTTATCGTGACAGCCAACAGGCTGTTAGATGCGATTGAACATGCCGCATCGTTGTATGTTTATTATAGCATAAGCGCAACCATTTTAAAACGAATCATTGATGTTTTTGACGTATGGTATTTTTCATGTTCTCATCAAACGTTTTAGCTTTTAGCATCGCAATTTCTTCTTTATACGGTGGATAAATCCGTTTTTTATCCTCATCCGTTTTTGGTAAATATGGGGTTTCTAAAATTTTAGGAATATCGGTGAAACTAGGATGATGGACAATCGTTGATAAAACCTCATAACCAATATGGCCAAAGCCAATATTTTCATGACGGTCTTTTGAAGCCCCTAAAGGGTTTTTAGAATCGTTGATGTGTAGCACACTGATGCGCTTTATACCAACGGTGTCATCAAAGTGTTTTAAAACCCCTTCAACATCATGCACAATGTCATATCCAGCATCATGAACATGGCATGTATCGAAACACACACTCAGTCTCTCATCACGGGTAACCCCGTCGATAATCGCTTTAATTTCTTCAAAGTTTCGGCCGATTTCTGTGCCTTTACCACTCATCGTTTCAAGCGCAATTTTCACCGTTAAATCTTTGGTGTTTTCTAACACTTGATTAAGACCGTTGACGATATGTTCAATCGCAATCTCAGGCCCTTGTTTGACATGCGCCCCAGGATGCAGGACAATTTGTGAAAAGCCCATCGCATCAGAGCGTTTAATCTCATCGGTTAAAAAATCAATGGCAAACTGGCGTTTGGTTTCATCTGCGTTGGCTAAATTCATAATATAAGGGGCGTGTACCACCACATCTGCTTTGTCAATGTTGTGTGTTTCCATAAGGGCATGCGCCTGTTTTATTTGCATCTTGTCAATTGCTTTACGGCGTGTATTTTGAGGCGCACCAGTATAAATCATAAAGGTGTTGGCATCATAGGCAAGTGCTTCTTCTACACTGCCAAGCAACATTTTATCGCCGTTCATAGATACGTGTGAACCTAATTTAATCATGAAGATGATCCTTTCTTTTTATGTTTTTGTTTTTGATGGTATTTTTTCTTATAACCGGGTTTCACGGTTTCTTTAATGGTTTTTTTCACCCTAGCTGGGGTGGATGCTTTTTTTAAGATGGCATCGTCTGTTTGTTTTTTCACAAGCTCCCCGCGTTTAACATCAGCAAAGTTAAGGGTGACATTTTCTTTCAATAATGCTTTAAACGATTGGTGTGAGCGGTCGGTGTAAAACGTGTAAACTTGACCACTTTGACCCATTCGACCCGTTCGACCACTTCTGTGGATATAAAACGACATGTCTTTAGGGAAACCTAAGTTAATGATGTGTGAAATGCCTTTAATATCCATCCCTCGTGAGGCCATGTCTGAGGCGATGATGTATTGAACGTGAAGTGAATCGATGTCTCTTAAGGCTTGTTTGCGTTCTCTTGAGGACATATCGCCGTGTAAGGCTGTGACTTTATAGCCCGCTTGTCTTAAATGTTGGGCGGTATGTTTTGCCTCTTCTTTCGTGTTGGCAAAAATCAGACCCAAGTATGGATTCATCGTTTTAAGTAATGATTCTAAGGTGTTTAGTATTTTATCTGGATTGACCTTAATAAAATAATGGGTGATTGGTAGTTGTGATAAGTTTTGTTGTTCAAGCACCACTTCTAATGGGTTATGCATGACTTTTTTTAACATATCACGCAATGATTTAACCATGGTCGCACTAAAGACCATAAACTGAGCGTCTTTATGTACAGTGTTAATCACAGCTTCTAAATCATTTAAAAACCCGCTGTCTAATGACATATCCGCCTCATCAATCACTAAGTGTTTGACTTTATGCAGTGGTAACACACGTTCTTTAATGGCTAGATCATAAACTTTACCTGGGGTGCCAATCACAATGTGTGGTTTAGAGGTTTTTAAACGGTTGATTTCTTTTAATCGGTCTTCACCACCGCTATAGGTTCTAATATGAATCGTTTCATCGGCTTGTTTGACGATAAAGCGTGCCATCGATTCAATCTGCTTGGCAAGTTCACGCGTTGGTGCTAAAATAAGTGCTTGAACCTCATGTTTACTTGCATCAATTTGATCGAAAATCGGCAGTAAAAAAGCATGCGTCTTACCACTACCGGTTTCACTCACACCAATGATGTCTTTTCCTTTAGTCGCTGAAGGGATTACCTTAGCTTGAATGTCTGTCCATGCTTTAAACTTTAATGCATCAATCGTGTTGTTAAGATAATGTTTCTTAAATATTTTCATGTTTGACCCTCATTTCTTTCTCATATATTATATAATAAAAACGTAACCTTTACCACCAATTCGAACAGATAGGGATGATTTTTTTGAAGGTACACACACTGACACCCCGCGGTTATTGCCATGGTGTGGTTGACGCATTAAAAATCATGCGCGATATCGCACACGATCCATCGATCAAACGCCCTATTTATGTCCTTGGCATGGTCGTTCACAATCGTAAGGTTGTCGACGATTTTAACGCACTAGGGTTATACACATTAGATGAACCCGGTCAAACACGCTTAAAGATGTTAGATAAAATCGAGGCAGGCACAGTTGTCTTTACCGCCCATGGTGTGGCCGATGAGGTTTATGAGAAAGCCAAGATAAAAGGTTTATCCATCATCGACACAACCTGCCAAGATGTGCGGGTATCACAAACCGTCATCAAAGATTATCTAAATGATGGCTATGATGTCATCTTTGTCGGAAAAAAAGGCCACCCAGAAAGCGAAACGGCCTTAAGTTACTCAACCCGCGTCCATGTGATTGAAAACATTAAAGATCTCAGTACCCTTAAAATAACTTCAACTAAAATCGCACTCACCAACCAAACGACCTTAAGTTTTTATGAGCTATATCATATCATTGAAGCTGCAAAGGCACACTATAAAAACTTAACGATCATTGAAGAGATTTGTGATGCCACAAAAACCAGACAACAAGCGGTTAAACACATGCCTGATGACACCGATTTTATCGTCGTTGTTGGCTCACAGCGTTCTAATAACGCCAAGCAGTTACGGCACGTTGCTTCTCAACACGGGGTTGATGGCGTGCTGGTTGAATCAGTCGAAGATTTACCGATTAAAACCTTAACCACCGTTCAACACGTTTGTGTAACCAGTGCGGCTAGCACCCCATCGGCCTTGACCAAAGAAGTGATCGATTATTTAAAAACATTTGATCAAAACAATCCGCAACCCCCTGTTTCACACGTGTTAAAAACGAATCTTTTCAAAAAAAAGACATGACATCATGTCTTTTTCTTTGGCTTTACGCAGGCATCATCCCGCTTAGGGATGGTGGTGGTTTTCGCAAATGTTA
>PWKX01000178.1 GCA_003559585.1 Mollicutes bacterium
AATCTCGCGCATTTTTGCCCTAATCTCTGGGGTGGGGATGGTCTTTAATAGGTTTTCAAAAGGCATAAAACCCCTCCTTCATTATGTTGATTTTAATAACGTGCCGCGGTCGTATAAATAACCTTGATGTAAATAACACTTTAATTGAATGAGCGCCTTTGCTTGCTTTTTAGTGGCCACTTTTTCAGCCACAACGTGTTTGTTTAAAGCGTGCATGTTTTTAATGATGGCACTGGTTAAACGGTGTAGGTTATCAGATGTGATGTTTTGAGCAAACAAACCATCTAATTTTAAAACATCAAACGGCACATCATCTAACAAGCCGATCGTTGAATACTTCGACCCAAAATCATCAATCGCAATCATAAAATTTTCAGCTTTAAACTGTTTGATGATGCGGATGCATTCATCATGATCATACATGAAGGTTTCCTCAGATATCTCAATGCATATGTCGTCGTGTTTTATGTGGTATTGATCGCTTAAAGCAACCAAGGTGGGCACCGCTTGTTCGCCAATGATGAAACTAGGGCTTAAATTAAGACTTAACGTGACAGCATCATGGTCTTTTAACCATGCGCGGTAATGTTTTAAGGTTTTATCGATTAAATACCGTTCCAATTTAGGCACTAAATAAGAGCGTTTAGCCAGTTCAAAAAACATGGTTGGGTTGATGGGGCCGTACGTGTCATCTTCCCATCTAGCCAAACTCTCCACAAACATGGGTTGATTGGTTTTGGTGTTGATGATCGTTTGAAAGACTTGATTCATTTTATCAAAGGTGATCGCATCGTTGAGTTTTTTTGCCAAGGTGATGTTTTGTTTTAAGGTGCGGTGAAACTGTGGTTTAAATGTCACAAAACGGTTTTGATCAGAGTTTTTCGCTTGTTTATTCGCCATTTGTGCTTGATGCATCAGTTTTTCAGTGGTTTGCGTGTGTTGATTGGCATGCGCAATGCCGATGTGCAAGGTGATGTATAGATCGATGTTTTCAATCATCAACGGTTGAGCCATCAGTTTGCTTAACGTTGCTTTAACTGATTTTACACCGACTTGCGATGATGCGCTTAAAACAACCACAAAATGAGAACGACCAAGTTGAGCTACGAAGTCATCGTGTGTGTGAAATTGTGAGAGTTCCTTAGCCACATGCACCGTTAAAGCATACACAAACTCATGACCATAAAAGTTTTGTAAATCGCCATACTGAGCAATTGAGATGTATAAGCACACCGCCCCTGTTGTTGGGTGAAACGCACTTTCTAACAGTCCTTGTTGGTTTAACAACCCTGTTTTTAGATGATGGGTACTCATGTATTCAAGTTGTTGGTTCATATGTTTTAAATCGGTGACGTTAAAAAAGATTGAGACAAAACGTTGCTCACCAGAGCGGTAAGCCCGGACTTGATACCACGCATCTTCTTTTTCAAAGTACGTTTCAAAATCAAGCACATCGCGGCCTTCAAATAAGGTTTGATAGTGTTGGATGCGGGCTTGTTGTACCTCAGGGTATAGATCTTTAACCAGTGAGCCTTCTACCGTCTTTTTTTTCCAGCCAGTAATCCGGCAAAAGGCCGGATTTACATAGATATACCGGTAGTTGATGGCCTGATGGTGATCATCATAAACCATTTCATGCTCTACGTAGCCTAGGGGCATATGATCTAACAGCTGATGGTTTGGATGATAAATAGCCATGGACGCTTCTCCTTACAATAAAATGGTTTGGGTGGGTTTATTTTCATATTATACCATCATTCATCAAAATAGTGATGCAGAAGACAATGCTTTAAGTACCTTTAGCCTTTTAAAAATAAAAACATATCGCTGTTGTTTCTTAGATGCATTATGCTATGATAAATAAGCATTCAAACATACATAAGGAGTTCGATATACATGGCACAAAAACAAGCACTTAAACGCGACATTTCTCTATTTGGTGGCGTGTCGATATTAACAGGCATCATGGTTGGTTCTGGTATATTCTTTATTGGTTCACACGTGCTTATGCGCGTTGGTTTTTCAGTTTCACATGCGTTACTTGTTTGGCTGATTGGTGGGTTAATCACCTTGATGTATGCACTCATTTACGGTGAATTAGGCGCGATGATGCCTGAGGCTGGTGGGTATTATATTTACTTGAAAAAAGCTTACGGTAAACCGCTAGCTTTTATGAGCGGTTTTACAAACTTTGCGTTGTTATCAAGCGGTTCGATCGCTGTATTGGCTTTGGCATTTAGTCAAATATTAAGTCAGTTGATGTTTAATTTGTTTGAACAACCCTTATCAAATCTAATGCAAATCATCATCGCAGCGGCTTTAATCATCCTTTTATCCATTGTCAATTTTTTCGGCATTAAGCTTGGGACCATGATGCAAAAGGTATTGATGGTTGTTAAAGCTGTGCCCATTTTCTTAATTTTAATCTTAGGCTTACTCTTAGGCACCACCAACATTGATTGGCAATTTAGTTTAAACGGTGTGTCGATCATTTCATTTTTATCCGCGACTGGGTTTGCGGTGATTGCCACTTTCTGGGCGTATGAGGGATGGACCAATTTAAACAACGTGGCTGGTGAGGTTAAAGACCCCGGCAGAACCATTCCGTTATCTTTGATCATTACCTTAATCTCTGTCACAGCCTTATATGTGCTTTTTAATTTATCTATTTTTAGGGTTTTAACGCTTGATGAACTGCGTGTGATGATTGTTGATCACGAGGCTTACTTTATCGGCATCCCGGCAGCGGCTGATTTGCTGGGAAGTTTTGGGTTATATTTAGCGATGATGACCATGCTGATTTCTGTTTTCGGAGCCTTAAATGGTTCAATCATGACGTTCCCAAGGGTTTATTACGCCATGAGTCGTGATGGTATTTTTATTGATCAGTTTAAAAAAGTTCACAAAAAATATCAAACACCAATTTATGCGATTATGGGTTCTGGTTTGATGGCAATTTTGTTACTGGTCTTTAGTTTAACAGATTTAATCTCAATGGTTGCCTTTGGGGCATTGGTGTTTAATACGTTAATCTTTATCTCGCTGTTTATTTTTAGAAGAACAATGCCAAACGCTACTAGGCCTTATAAAGTATGGGGTTATCCTGTCCTACCTATCATCACAATTGGCATTACCTTATTATTACTGATGGCCACATTCGCTGAAGATGTTAGAGCCTCACTACTAGGCACTTTGTTTGTCCTAGCTGGTTTACCACTATATTACTTCATTGAATATGTGAAAAAGAAACGTGCTTAACCTATAATGAGTCACCCAAAAGTTGGGTGACTCATTTTTTTATTCATAATAGATAATTTGTATATCAACCGCATCTGGATACATGAAACTTGAGTCGATATTAATTGAAATTGTTTCGCTTGTTGTTTGATGTGAGACTTCAATGTAATAGTTTGTCTCTCTTTCTTCGACAACGGTAACATCCCATGTATCATGGTCTTCATAGTAAGCCGTTAAAGCTTCATAAACCTCATCGATATCATCTTCAGTTGTAAAGATGCGTGTATCACCAAACACATTGATTTCATCGGCCACAGCAACTAAGACACTATTATCATATCTGAAGATACCGTCTTTCAACTCAATATCTAAGATATCTTCTTCAGGAACTTCAGTAGGATCATAGGTTTCCGTTCTATCATGAACAATGA
>PWKX01000139.1 GCA_003559585.1 Mollicutes bacterium
GGTTAAACAAAAAGATAAGTAATCACCAATCATTAAGAAGTCTTTGGCTTGATTAAACGTATCGTGTTTTGCTTTCATGGCATATAGTTGATAGATGGTATTAAAGCGTTGTCTTTGTATACCATTTTTTTGATATAAGGTATCTTGTTCAATGAGTTGATCAATCTTATCAGGATAGCCCTTAGTATAAGCATCTCTATACACATAAGGTGGCATGAACAAGGCCCCTTGTTCATTCAGTAAAACATAATCAACACCCCATGTATCGATGCCGAGTGTGACCGGGTTTTTGACTGTTTTTCTAATTTTATTTAAGCCTTTAATTACCTCGTTTTGAAGATGTTCCATATTCCAGTGAACGGTCTCATCGATGCGAATTTTCGGGTTATCAAAACGGTGAATTTCTTGAATATCAAGTTGGTTATCATTGAGTTTTCCGATAAAGTGCCTGCCTGAGGAAGCACCGATATCGATGGCTGCATACGTTTTCATTTTTATCACCTGCTACCATTCTAACCGTATCTGATAGCGGTTACAATGTCGGCAGTTATTAATAACACTGTCCTTATTTGCACGTAAAAAAGGATATCCCCAGATATCCTAACGTTTAACTCCCCTATGAGTTTTAATTAGTGTTTGAGTTTTCCTCTGTATGCATTTGGTGTTGTGCCTTTATGTTTTTGAAACAAACGGTAAAAATAACTGACATTAACATAGCCAATATAATCAGCAATACTTTCAACTGATAAATCTGTTTTTTCTAGTAATGAAGCGGCTACTGACATTTTCTTGTCTTGTAAAAGTTGTTTGAATGTAAGGCTTGTTTGCCGTTTGATCAGCTTCGATAAAAAGAAATAGTTTTGTGATAGATGCATGGATAACTTTTCAAGTGTCCCATCTTTAAAGTTCTCATCAATGTACTTCATCGTCTCAAACATTAAGATTGTCTCAAATGTTTCTATGTTCATTTTTTGCAGTTTATCTAAATGGTCCATTAACTCTAAGATAATCAACATAAACGTTTGTTTTTTTATTTCATGGTGATCCGTTTTATGCACCATGTGCATCAACATATTTTCAAATAAGTTTTGGATTTGTGGTACTTCTGCGACTTTAAAGTGTAAGAACTGTCCCTTAGATTCTTTTTTAAGCGTATCAATAAAGAATCGTTCTAAAACATTCTCATGCTTAAAGATTTTAAAAATAAATTCATAAAATTCAGGTAAAATGATGAAGTTAATGATAATATCATCTGCGTCACTTTTTTGAATCCCATGTTCAATGTGTTGATTCATAAACACAACCTCACCTTCGTGTAAGGTGATGGTTTGTCCCCCGACGGTTTGAACCATCTTCCCACTTAGAACATAATTAATCTCAACGTAATTATGACGATGTTTAGGAAAGTCAACAAACCGTGTATGCTTACGAATATGGATGGATTCATTATGTAAGAATTTTGAACTGTCAATGATAAACTGTTGGGTGTTTTGATTATTGTATAACCTTCTATTGATTTCACCCGCTTCTAATATTTCTTGTTCTTCTTCAGTGATGGTTTTAAAATGTTTTATTAAGCTGTTTTTAACATCTATTTTAGTCACAGTATCACCTAATCCATTTATAACATTAGACTTTCAGTCTTTGCATTAATCATATCACACTTTTACTTTTTATATTCAAGATATCAGTGTTAGAAGCATTTAAACGCTTTTAGAAGTGATAGCTAAAAAGCGTTCTTTATTCAACTTAACAAAAGTCCATTTCACCAATATAGCCATAAAAAACGTACAAAACCATCGATGTTAGATGCGTTTTGTACGCTTGACTTGCAAGATTTTAAATCTTTAAAGACATATGGGTATTAAATGTTGAATCGCGGCTTAAAATGATACTCTCTAGCGTTGTCATTTTCGTGTGTTTTGCCTAAGAACTTAAAGCCACACATGTTCCAAAAACCTCCATGCTCATCACAGGTCAGATAATGTCTTTAACTTTTTGTTTTCTAAATCGAGGTTTAACATGGTCATAGAACCATGCTTAGTTTACGTTTATGGTAACGTGGCTTGATATAAAACACTCTAATATCACCAGCACCCTCATGCAATCACCAAGGGTTATCTAAGGCATCAATATGATACACCGTAAAGCCTACAGGTTTTAAATCAACATAAATTAAAGACCCTTTAATATCATAAGCTTTGATGTCTTGATCCATATGCACATTGCCCGCATTAGCGTGGTCATCCCAAATTCTTTAAAATAGGCTTTAAAGCGTGTTTTAAAGTTCTCGTTTAATACCGCAGCTATATCTTAAATCCGTTTATCTTTCATGCATAATCACTAGTTTAAAATTTGTCATATCAATATTACCGTATCACGTTTAGAGGGTTTTATTAAGCTAGTTTATGACTCAATCACATCTTTTATGAAGGCAATGATGACACTCACCGTTTCTTGGTGTTGTTCATGAACGGTGATACTTGCGGCGTTATCGCCACGTTGCGACCCATAATAACCAAAGAAAGCATGATTACCACCATCAATTTCACGATAGATGGTGTCACTTGGTAGTAAAGCTTTTCTATCTTCAAAAGCCTCTAAATCAATCACACCATCTCGCGATGCGGTGATTGATAAGACAGGTTTCTCTTTACTTGATAAATCAACACTGCTTGGTGGGTAGGCGGCTAGTAAAATTAACCCTTCTAATAAATCATCATGCTCATCAACCACATAGGTGGCGCTGGCTCCACCTAAAGAATGCCCAGCGATAAACCAAGGTAGGTCATTATCTTCATACACATCTAAAAACGCAAAGCGGTTTAAGATGGCTAGGTTTAAAGGCATCTTTGTGATCCACACATTCACACCTTCTTGTGCGAGTAAATCAGCTAAGTAAAGATAGCTTTCTGCTTCAACTAAACCACCTGGATAAAAGACTAAGTTAGCAACCGGTTCTTCTGCATAGATGATGTAAGCATCAGAGGTTTCTTCTACAGCCAATGTTAGAAGTGTGTCTAAATCATCTTTAGGATGACTTGATAGGAACGATGTGCCCACTAATATCAATAAGCCTAACAGCATAAACATCGTGATGACAACAATCAAGATCTTAATAAATCTTTTTCGCTTCATGTAAGCACCTCTATCCATTTAGTATTATATATTATAGCATAAAAGCACCGCCTAAAAGGCCGTGCTTGCTTCAGTGGTGAAGTGCTTATGGTTTACACCTTTAAGCTATTAGCCACCATGTCTTGCAAATCAACAACACTTGGTAGCTCATTTTTCATGATATGATTCATCACCGGTAAACACAATGCTTGCTCTTTTGGATGCATCATGAAAACGACCGAATATAAAAAAACAGTTGTATTTAATGCGGTAAGGAATCTTACTTAATGTCTTCAACAAATTGTTTGATGGTTTTAAAGCCTTCAAACATGTGGGACATATGCGTTTTGATAAACGCTTCTTTTTCTTTAAAGGTGTGTGGTGTGTGTTTCAAGTATTGGTGATACACCGCTTCACCATCATAATCAATAAACGCGATTCTAGCAATGAGATCATGTTCATGGGTGCCAATCGATTCACCCATCACAA